>QMOC01000223.1 GCA_003648085.1 Chloroflexota bacterium | reverse complement strand
TGGAAATCGGCGTCACCGCCGATCTGCCCGACCTGCTGTGGACCATCTGTGACCGGGCGGCTAGATTGCTGGACGTGGACAAGGGAGGGCTTTACCTTTACGACGAGGCGCGAGAGGAACTCGAACTGGTAGTCTCCTACAAACTGGAGCGGGATCTCACCGGCACGCGCATCAAACTCGGCGAGGGCGTCGCCGGCCGCGTGGTCCAGACAGGTCAACCGCTCATCGTGAATGACTATTCCTGTTGGGATAGACGGGCACGGGTGTATGAGGGAGAACCTTTCGCCGCCGTCATCGGGGTGCCCCTCAGGTGGCAGGAGCGGGTCATCGGGGCTATCACCCTCTCTGAGGAAACAGAGCGGCGAACATTCACCCCTGATGACGAACGGCTGCTGGGGCTCTTCGCTCAGCAGGCCGCGATCGCCATCGAGAACGCTAGGCTCTTCGAGGAGACCCGTCAGTACGTGAGCCGCCTGGAGAGGAAGACCAGGGATATGGGACTGGTCCACCAGGTCTCGCGGATGGTCAGTTCCTCGCTGGACCTGACCCGCATCTTGGAGACGACCGTCGAGCAGATGGCGGCGGTGTTTGAGGCAGACCACAGCGGCATCCTGCTCTTCGACCCGGCCCACACCTATGGTCAGGTGGTGGCCGAATACCCATCCACCGGGGCGACGATAGAGCGATTCCCGGTGCAGGGCTACCTGGCTGCCGAGCGCATCATCGCTGACCGCGAGCCGCTGGTGATCGAAGACACGTGGCAAGACCCGCTGATGGCGGCTGTGCGAGAGGCAATGCACAGGCTGGACATCCGCTCGATGCTCATCGTGCCTTTGACTGTGAGAGGGGAGGTGATAGGGAGCATCGGCCTGGACGCGGTGGGGCGGCAGCGGCGCTTCACCGCTGAGGAGGTGGCCCTGGCTCAGACCATCGCCAACCAGGTGTCCATCGCCATCGAGAACGCCCGGCTCTACGAAGAGACCAAGCGGCACATGGAGGAACTGACCGCGTTGCGCTCCATTGACATGGCCATCGCCTCGACGCTGGATCTGGATGAGATGCTCCAGCGGGTCTACGAGCAGGTCAGCGCGGTGATGGACATCGCCGCCTTCCACATCGCTTTGTACGACGAGGAGAAGGATGAACTTCACCTGTCACTCATGGTAGATCAGGGAGAACGGGTGCCACCGCGGACGTTTAAGGTCAAAGGGGAGAGCGGCCTGAGCGGCTGGGTTGTCCGTACCCGGGAACCGCTGTGGATCGGGGATATGGAGAAGGAACGGGACACCCTGCCTGTGAAGGCCATTGCCCTGGGTGCCCCAACCCGCTCCTTGATGGTGCTGCCGCTCGTCGTCAGGGATAAGATCGTTGGCGTCATGTCCGCCCAATCCTATGAGCCCTACGCCTTCGACGAGGGCCACCGGCGTCTATTCTCCGACATCGCCAGCCAGGTCGCCATCGCGGTGGAGAACGCCCGGCTGTTCGAGGAGACCAGGCGCCGGCTGACCGAGACGCGCCTGTTACAGGAGGTGATGCAGGCCGCTGCCTCAACTCTTGACTTCGACGAGGTGCTTGTCCGCACAATCCAGACACTGCACAGAACCCTGAACATAGATTATCTGGGTTTCGCCATCCCCGACGAGAGCGGGACGGTACTGGTCGCCCACCCATCCATGATCGGTTTCGAAGCCCCTCAGGGGGAACCAATGCGCCTGCCCCTTGATGGAAGTATCCTCGGTCTAGTCTATCAGACGGGCGAACCGTTGCTCGTCCTCGACGTCGAGCGGTCTCCTTACTATTTTAAAGCCGCACCTGGGATCCGTTCGGAACTGGCCGTGCCGGTCCGCGTCGGGGATGAGGTCATTGCCGTCCTGAATGCGGAGAGTCCTCATCTGGGAGCCTTCAGCGAAGAGGACCTGCGTCTCTTCTCCGCCGTCGCCGCCCAACTGGGCGTGGTGTTGAAGAATGCCCGCCTGTACCAGGCGCTGCAAGAGCGGACGAATGAATTAAGCCAGGCCTACGAGGAATTGAAAGAACTGGATCGCCTGCGCACCCAGTTGGTACAGAACGTGGGCCACGAACTGCGCACCCCGCTCAGTCTGATCCAAGGGTACGTTGAGTTGCTGCTGCAAGGAGATCTGGGTCCCATTCTCGACAGTCAGCGGGCGGCACTGCAGATTATCCGCGAGCACACGGCGACTCTAACGCGCCTGATCTACAATCTGACGATGCTGCAGGCTGTGCCTCGGGAGACGCTGGCGCTGGCTCCGGTGTCGGTCGTCGAAGTCGTGCAACATGCGCTGGCGGAGTTTCGGCGCCCGGCGGGAAGGGCCGGCATTGTATTCCGGGAGGAACTGCCGGCGGGACTGCCGCCCGTGCTGGGCGATCGAGAGCGACTGGGGTTAGTCTTCAGCCACCTGATAGATAACGCCATCAAGTTTAGCCCCAACGGTGGCACTGTCACTATCCGTGCCTGGGCCGACGAAAGTCAGGTCTACGTCTCGATTACCGATGAGGGAATCGGGATCGCGCCTGAGCATTTGGGTCGCGTCTTCGAACGCTTCTATCAGGTGGATGGCAGCACCACGCGGCGCTTCGGCGGCATGGGGATTGGGTTGGCGTTGGCGTTGGAGGTCGTCGAGGCCCACGGTGGAACGGTGGAGGTGAAAAGCGAGCCGGGAAAGGGCAGCACCTTCACTGTCGTGCTGCCCCAGGCAGAGGATTCGTCAACTGATTAGTACGCACCAATCCACCCACCTACCAGTCTCAGTAGTTCACAATACGCTCGTGGCGGATTTGGCAATTCGCCACCCTCCGCTGGATTGGCAATCCAGCGGGAGCATATTGCGATGTGCTGAGTCTACCAACCTACCAGTCTACCAGTCTACCAATCTACCAACATGAAACGTTTCGTCGCTATTGCCGGTAACATTGGGGTGGGCAAATCTACCCTGACAACACTCTTGAGCGAGCGGCTTCACTGGGAACCCTTCTTCGAGGCGGTCAACGATAACCCCTACCTGGCCGACTTCTACCAAGATATGCAGCGGTGGAGTTTTCACTCTCAAATCTACTTTCTTTCACGCCGTCTGCGCCACCATTGGCAGTTGCTCCAGCGCACAGGCTCCGTGGTCCAGGATCGCACCGTCTACGAGGATGCTGAAATCTTCGCCCGCAATCTCTACCGGCAGGGGTTGATGACAGAGCGGGATTACCGTAGTTATCGCGAACTGTACGAGGTTGTGACGACCGTGCTTCCTCCACCTGACCTGATCGTCTATTTGAGAGCCTCGGTTCCCACACTTCAGAAGCGCATCCGTCTCCGTGGTCGTCCGTATGAACAGGACATTTCGGCGACCTACCTGGGACAATTGAACGAACTGTACGAGGAATGGATCAGCGGATTCTCTCTTTGCCCGGTGCTGAGTGTGCCTTCCGATGATCTGGACTTCGTGCTGAACTCTGATCACCTGGAACTGATCACGAACAAGGTGCTCGAGAAATTGCAGGGGCGGGAGGAGATTATGTTTAAAGCCGATGGAAGATATTGAATCTCAAATCGCAAATCTCAAATCTCGAATTCGCGAACTGACCTTTCTTCAAGAAACCAGTCAGGTTCTCACCGCCACGCTCGATCTGGATAGCGTCCTACGCTCTCTAATGGCCCAGGTACGGGATTACTTCCAGGTAGAAGCAGCATCGGTCGCTTTGCTGGATGAAAAGACGGGGGAACTGGTCTTTCGCGTCGCGGTCGGTGAGGCATCCGATGAGGTGGTCGGGCTGCGCCTGGCTCCCGGTCAGGGTGTCGCCGGCTGGGTGGTCCAAACTGGTGAGCCTTTGTTGGTGCCCGTGGCCCACGCCGATGAGCGCTTCTACTCCGGCATAGATGATACGACTGACTTCTACACGCGCACGATGCTGGCCATCCCTATCAAAGTCGAAGGCCGCGCCATCGGTGTGATCGAGGCACTCAATCCGGCCGCGGGCTTCTTTGACGCGAACGCACAGCGGCTGCTAGCGGCTGTGGCCGATCTGGCCGCCGCCGCCATCCGTAACGCCGAACTCTACGAGCGTGCGCGACAGGCCGAGCGCCGCTACGAGAGTCTCTTCAACGAGAGCACTGATCCCATCATCGTGCTGGACCTTGGCGGGAAGATCCGGGACCTCAACCCACGGGCGGTGGAAATGTTGGGACAGCCGCGCGAGCAATTGATCGGCGCCGATCCTTGCGATCTATTTGAAATGCCACGGGAGGTATACCAGGATGCCTTGCAGCGCCTTCGAGAGGGTGAACGACTGAACCTGGAGACGAAGATCCAATCCGGCCGGGAGACCCACATCCTGGAAACACATATGGTCAGGATTGACTACGGCGGACAGGGGGCCATCCAGTGGGTCGGGCACGACATCTCGGAGCAGGTGGCGCTGGAGCAGATGCGCGAGGATTTGACGCATATGATCATCCATGACCTGCGCAACCCATTGGGCAGCATTATGAGCAGTATGCAACTCATCCATACCGCCTACATCGAGCGTGACGAAACACTGCCGGTGCTGCAACTGCTGCGCATCGCGATGCGCAGCGGGCAGAAACTGTACCGGTTGATTGATTCGCTGCTGGACCTGGGCCGGCTGGAAGCAGGAGAAACAGAGTTGAAAAAGACCCTGGTGAGCCCCGAAGCCTTGGTTCAGGAGGTGATTGAACAGATGCAGCCGCTGGCGCTGAATAAGAGACAGATCTTGGCGATGCACATTGCCCCCGACCTGCCCAAGGTGTCCGTTGACCGTGATCTGATTCTGCGCGTGTTGACCAACCTGTTGGACAACGCGGTGAAATTCACGCCAGTGGAAGGACACATCGCGGTCGGTGTGGAACGGATGGATGAGAAGGAGATACTGTTCATCGTGTCGGATACTGGCCCCGGCATCCCGCCGGAGTATCGCCAGCGCGTTTTTGATCGCTTCGCCTGTCTGGAGAGAGTCGAGGGCCTCAAGGGAACCGGCCTGGGGCTGGCGTTCTGCAAACTGGCTGTGGAGGCCCACGGGGGCCGTATTTGGGTGGAGAGCCGAGAGGGCAAAGGGAGTCATTTTAGGTTTACACTGCCGCTGGAGGCCGAATGACTGAGCGATTGTATTATACGGACTCATATTGTGTTCACTTTTCTGCCCGCGTGATCGAGCATCTGACCTGGGAGGGCCAACCGGCCATCGTCCTTGACCGCACTGCTTTCTACCCCACCTCCGGCGGCCAGCCGGCCGACCGGGGGACGCTGGGCGGGGTGGAAGTAGTGGATGTCGCCGTGCGAGACGACGGCGCGGTAGTCCACGTCCTCTCCGCTCCCCTACCCGAAGCGGGAAGG
>QMOC01000222.1 GCA_003648085.1 Chloroflexota bacterium | reverse complement strand
TTACCAGCCCCTCCAGCCCGATGGTAGCGATGAGCCGCTTCCCGCCGAAGACCAGTGTCTCGTGCGTATCAATCCCCACGTGCGGGCCGACGACAACGTTCGCTTCCTCGTCGGCCGGCAGCAACTCCGAGAGGCTGGTCCAACTACCCACATCTGACCAGCCGATGTCCACCGGGATGACCGTCACGTCCTCGGCCCCCTCCATCACCCCGTAGTCAATCGTCTGCTGAGCCACCTGCGGCCAGACGCGGTTCAGTGTCGCCTCGTAGCCGGATGTGCCCAGCGTGGCCTCTATCTCCGCCAGTTGCACGTAGAATTCCGGCATCTGGCGCTGGAACTCCTCCAGGATGCGGTCCACGCGCCAGATGAACATGCCGCTGTTCCACGAGTATTCCCCGCTCTCGACCATGTGAAGCGCCGTCTCCGGGCTCGGTTTCTCGGTGAACCGCTCGGCGCGGAAGACCGGGAACCCCTCCACTGTGCCCAGGCTCTCTCCCTGCTTGATGTAGCCGAAACCGGTTGAGGGGGACGAAGGCGCAATCCCCAGCGTGACCAGGTGGCCCTCTTCAGCGACTTGGGCCGCTGCAACCAGCACCCGGCGGAAGCGCGCTGTGTCGGCGATGAAGTGATCGGCGGTGAGCACGGCCATAATCGCCTCGGGGTCCTGCCGACGCAGGTGAATCGTCCCCAGCCCGATACAAGGCGCAGTGCCACGGCCCTCCGGCTCGATAATGAAGTTCTCCGGCGGCAAATCGGGCGCTTGCGCTGCCAGTGCCTCCACGTGCTCAGCGCCGGTGACGACGAAAATCTGCTCCGGCTGGAACAGGGGCGCGAGCCGATCCACCGCGTGCTCGAACATCGTGCGCTCCCCGACCAGCCTGAGCGACTGCTTGGGGCGATGGCGGCGGCTGAGGGGCCACAAGCGTGTCCCAACCCCTCCGGCCATAATCAATGCGTAGTACAATTCTGCCCTCCGCTATATGGGTAATTGGTAAACTGGTAAACTGGTACGTTGGTCCCAACCATCGCTCTACCAATCTACCAATTTACCAATCTACCAATCTACCAATCTACCAATTTACCAACCTACCAACTTCTAATCCACCACGTACTCCACGCCCGGCTCGCGAGCCACGACGTACTTCATCCCCCCCACCTGGCGCACCATCCCCTTCAACTCCATCAGCGCCAGCGTGCTGGTCACCTGCGCAATGGGTAACCCCACCTGCTGCCGAAGTTCGTCCACGTGGGTTGGCTCGGTTGAGAGGTAGGTCAACAGCGCCGCTTCGGTTTCGTCGGCCGGGAGCACCTGACGTGCCTCCATCTGCTCGGCCACCATCGTCAGATTCAGTTCCTCCAGGATGTCTTCCGGGCCGAGCACTAACTTGGCTCCCTCCTGGATGAGCGCATTGGTACCGGCGCTACCGCGCATCAGGATAGAACCCGGCACGGCGAAGACATCCCGCCCTTGCTCGGCGGCGTAGTCGGCGGTGATGAGCGCTCCGCTTCCCTTCCCGGCCTCGGTGATGAGCACGCCCAAACTCAACCCGCTAATGATGCGGTTGCGTGGGGGGAAATTGACCCCTTCCGGCGGCGTCCCCAGTGGATAGTCGCTCACCAGCGCCCCGTGCGCGATGATCTCCTCGGCCAGCCCACGGTGCTCCGGAGGGTAGACCCGGTCAATGCCGCAGCCTAGCACAGCGATAGTGCGTCCCCCTGCCTTCAGCGCTGCCCGGTGCGCCTCAGCATCAATTCCTCGCGCCAGCCCACTGACGATGGTGATACCGCTACGTGCCAGTGCTATGGTCAGGCGGCGGGTCACCTCCCGCCCGTAAGCCGAGGCCCGCCGCGTGCCGACGACCGCTACTGCCCAGGCATCGTCCTCCGTCAGCGTGCCCTTGACGTAGAGCACCGGGGGGGGGTTGGAGATTTCGCGGAGGAGGCAGGGATAGCCGGGGCTTTCCCACGTGAGTACCTGTGCGCCAGCGGCCGCAATCCGCTCCAACTCCCGATCCAGATCGAGCGTGGCCCGGGTCGCCAGCAGATTCTCCAGCGAGCGGCGGTCCAGTCCGGCGCGGCGCAGCGCCTCGGCCGGGGCATGCCAGGCCCGTTCCGCGTCCCCGAAGTAATCGAGCAATGCCCGCAGCCGCGTGGGGCCGATACCACGCACGACGTTGAATCCAACCCAATAGCGCAGGTCGTTCATGTGTTGTCTCCTCCCAACATGCCCGGCAGCAAGCGCACCACCATCCGCTTCAACTCCAGGTCGAGTTCAAGCACCACGTCTTCCACCGCTGGCAGGAGCACCTCGCCCCGTGGCCCATGCACGACGTAGACGTCGTTGGCTTTGGTCTCCAGCACTTCGACTATCCGGCCCAGCGCCTCGCCGCTTTCCGTCTCCACCTTCACGCCAATGAGTTGAAAGTGATAGTACTCACCTTCCTCAAGTGGTGCAGCCTCCTCAAAGAGTATCTGCACCAGTTGACCACGCAGTTCCTCGGCGGCGTTCCGATCGTCGCAGCCGCCCAACTTGAGCAGCAGCACTTTTCTGGATCGGCGCAACTTCTCGACCGGATAGCGCCGCACCGTTTCAGGGGAGTTCGGGGAGGCGAGGTAGAAATGGGCGTGCTGTTGCAGCCGTTCGGGGTGATCGGTGAGAACTTCAATGCGCAGTTCACCCCGCACGCCGTGCGGCCGCAGCACCCGCCCGACCGCCAAATAGCGGGGCTCAGGCGTATGCACTTCCCCTGAGCCCCCATCACCCTCGCTATCACATTGTGTGGTACCACCCATCGGCGCTTAGACGATTTCGAGGGTGGCTCGCTTCCCTTGTTTGGCGGCGAGCACCCGGACGAGTGTGCGCATAGCGTTCGCGGTGCGCCCACCCCTGCCGATTACACGGCCCATGTCCTCCGGGCCGACCCGCAGTTCCAGGATCACCGAAGTCTCCCCCTCGATCTCGGAGACATACACCTGGGATGGATCATCTACCAACGACTTGGCGATGAACTCGACCAATTCCTTCAGCGAAGCCATAGTTGCTCCTCCCTCACTGGAGTAGTGGATGTAGATCCTATAGACTGTATGGAGACGCAGTGGGGGAGCAAAGTTCCACTGCGACGGGACACGGGCTACTCTTCCGTCTCTCCCTCCTCACTCTCCTCTCCGACTTCAACAGGCTCCATTTCAGGCTCGACGGCCGGCTCTTCCGCAGGCTCCTCCGCCGCAGATATTGCCAACTCTCGGCGGGTTTTGGGACTGACCTCCGGCGCGGCCTGGGCCGCTTCCTCCGCCTCGGCCAACAGTGCCTCCAGAGGCTCGCCCTGCTTAAGCCGCTCGAAGCGGGCCAGTGTGCCCTGTTTCTTCAGCAACCGGGCCACCGGTTCGGTGGGCTGCGCTCCAACGCTCAGCCAGTGCAAGGCCCGGTCTTCTTTAATTCTCACCGTCTCCGGGTCGGTGCGTGGGTTGTAAAAGCCGATGACCTCGATGAAGCGCCCATCGCGTGGGGCTCGCGCATCGGCCACCACCACCCAGTAACTGGGTTGCTTTTTCTTGCCTACACGGCGCAGTCTGATCTTGACCATAGTCCTCCTGTCGTGTTGGTAGATTGGTGATTGGTAAATTGGTAGTTGATAGATTGATAGTCAGTAGAACCGGTATCGTTTCACCGCTCAATAAGTACGCTTCCGTCCTTGTCTCCTGCTCCCTGCCTCTTGCCTCCTACCCAAACATCCGCATCAGCCCCCGCAGGCCTCCCTTCCCCGTCCCCAGTTGCTTCATCATCCGCTGCATCTGGCGGAACTGCTTGAGCAGCGCGTTCACCTCCTGCACCGTCGTGCCGCTACCCCGCGCGATGCGCTTCCTGCGGCTGCCGTTGATGATGCGTGGATTGCGCCGTTCCTCTGGTGTCATTGAGAGGATAATTGCCTCAACGTGCTTGAATTGCCGGTCGGTGATCTCAGGCGAGACATCCCGAACCAACTTTCCCATCCCAGGCACCAGGTCGAGAATCTGGCTCAGCGGCCCCATCTTCCTGACCTGCCGCAGTTGCTCCAGGAAATCCTCCAGGTCGAAACTGGCCTCGAGTAACTTGCGCTCCAACCGCTCGGCCTGCTCCTCGTCGAAGGCGGCCTCCGCCCGCTCGATGAGCGTCAGCACATCCCCCATCCCCAGGATACGGGAGGCCAAGCGGTCGGGATGGAAAACCTCCAGCGCGTCGGTCTTCTCTCCGGTGCCCAGAAACTTGATCGGCACACCGGTGACGGCCCGCATGCTGATGGCCGCCCCCCCGCGAGCGTCGCCATCCACTTTGGTCAGGATCAACCCGGTCAGCCCGAGGCGCTCGTGGAAGCCGGCCGCGATGTTCACTGCCTCCTGCCCCGTCATCGCGTCGGCCACCAGGAGCGTCTCGACCGGCTTCGTTGCCCGCTTGACCGCCTCCAGTTCGGCCATCATCTCATCGTCAATCTGGAGGCGGCCGGCCGTGTCGAGTACGACTACATCGTAGCCCCGCCGGCGTGCTTCGCGGACGCCGTTAGCGCAGATTTTGGGTGGCAGGACCTGCTGTCCTTCGCTATGAACCGGCAGATCCAGTTGGCGACCCAACACCTCCAGTTGCCTGATGGCGGCCGGGCGATAGGTGTCACCGGCAACCATCAGGGGCAGATGACCGCTATGTTTGAGATAGCGGGCCAGTTTCGCCACCGTCGTCGTCTTACCCGAACCCTGCAGGCCGACCAGCATAACGACATAGGGCACAGATCCTTTCAGTTCCAACCGCCCCGGTTCGCCCAGCGTCTTAATCAGTTCCTCGTGGACAATTTTGATCACCATCTGGGCCGGGCTGAGACTTTTGGTGATCTCGGCGCCGATGGCCCGCTCGCGCACGCGGCCGATGAAGTCTTTGACCACTTTATAATGTACATCGGCTTCCAGCAAAGCCAGGCGAATCTCGCGCAGCACCTGATCTACGTCGGCCTCGCGCAGGATACCACGCCTGCCCAACCGCCGAAAGACAGCCTGGAGTTTGTCGGTCAGGTTCTCAAACATCGCAGGCGATTGTAACGGAAAAGCCCCGTTTCGTCAAGTTTTCTGCCGATCCACTACCACCCGCGCGTCCACCGCTGCCACGCCGTGTTCGAACACGAGCAATGGATTGACGTCAATCTCCGCAACTTCGGGGCATTCGACCAGAAGGCGCGACAAGCCCAGCAGCGCCTCGACCACCGCCCCTACGTCCGCCGGTGCCTGGCCACGCACGCCCTGCAGCAGGCGGCTCCCCCGTACCTCGGAGATCATCTCCTCGGCCTCCTCGCGGGTCAGCGGGGCCAGGCGAAAAGCGACGTCCTCGAAAACCTCCACATACACCCCGCCCAGCCCGAACATCAC
>QMOC01000221.1 GCA_003648085.1 Chloroflexota bacterium | reverse complement strand
GGCTGCACCTGCGGAATGTGTTCCAACACCGAGTTGCTCACCACAGTGGCGAAATAGCCGTCGGGGTAGGGCATCCGCGCCCCCTCGGCCTGGGCCAGCACGCGGTAGGCCCCACGCCGACGGGCCTCGGTCAGCGGCCCCCACCAGGGGTCGAAGCCCACCTCCGGCGGCGGGTCGAAGGCGACGGAGGCGAAGTGGCCATCGCCGCAGCCCAGGTCGAGCATGGGGCGAGGGAGCGGGAGGTCGGCGTAGAAGCGGGCCTCCGTCGCCCGCAGCAGGGCGCGGAAGGCGGGCAGGTCGCGCAGATGTCGCCAGAGCAAGTCGTTCACAGTACTCACAACAGCCGCTCAAACAGCGCCTCGTACTCCGCCGCCGTGCGCCCGGTGCTCCATCGCTCCGCGATCTCCTCCCTGGGCCGCACGTAGTCGGCGCGGTTGCCGATCACGCGCAGGATGGCCTCCGCCAACGCCGCACTATCCCCAACCGGCACCACTTCCCCCATCCCCGTCTGCAACACCGGCTGACGCACCCCCGGCAGGTCGCTGGCAATCGAAGGCGTGCCGCACAACATCGCCTCCACCTGCACCAGCCCGAACGACTCGGTCGAATTCAGGCTGGGCACGACGAGACAGGCCAGATTAGGGTAAAAGGCCGCCATCTGCAGCGGGTTCAGTACGCCCAGGAACTCCCAATGGTCCTCGTACTTTTCAAAAAGCGGGGCCAGCCGCCGGGCGTAGGCCTCCTCGCCGAGCACGTTGCGGTACTGACCGGCGAAAAGCACCCGCGCCTTTGGATAAACCTCCAGCACGCGAGGCAGCGCCTCCAGCAGCACCTCCACCCCCTTCTCGGCCGCCAGTCGCGCAGCCATCCCGATGACCGGGCCACTCTCGTCCAGATGGTGCATTTTGGCGAAGGCCGCCACCGCCCCCGGTCCCACCTCCGGCAGTTCCACCGGCGGTGGAATGACCTCTAACTTGCGGCGGAAGGTGCACAGGAAAGGAGAATGATCGGCAAAGTCCTGCGTGTAGGCGATCACCCGGTCGGAGAAGAGCCCCGCCAGCCGGTTCATCACGTGTACCACTTGATTGACCAGACGGTTGAACGGACCGGGGGGGAGTTTCAGGTCACAGTGGTAGGTCAATGTCGTCGGCTTCCTCATCAGGCGGCCACGGGCCGCCACGCCCGCCGCGTCGAACTGCGGCAGGTGCAGGCTGATGACGTCGTGCTCGCGCACCAGTTGCGTCGCCAGCCAGCCGAAGGTCGGCATAATGACCCCCTTGCTGACGCGGAAGAGCACCGGCGCCCGCACGACCCGCACGCCGTCCTCCATCGCTTCAACGGGACGAGAACGGTCGAAGCGCGAGGTCAGCACGGTGACCTGATGCCCGCGTGCGACCAGCCCCCGTGCCAGCCGCTCGGCGTAGATGGTGAGGCCGCTGGTGTGGGGGCGGTAGTAGGTGAGAACGATCAGCACCTTCATAGTATCCGCTCAGACCGTGACAGGTACAAGTTCTCGCACATCCACTTGCACCCGGTTCCGAACTGCTTCCTCGGCTGCTTCCAGCAGTTGCTCGGTAACCTCTTCGGAAACATAAGCCTCGCCGCAATTGGTACACACCCAGGCCGGTACTTTCCTGAAGATAAGCAATGTACCATCTCGTTCCAGGGTTACCACCGTGTGACCACGCCGAGTCTCCCCGTGCTTGCAAATTACACACTTCATAACTATCTCCTTTTGTCAAACCCCGGTTCCCACCGGGCTAAATCCGGCTCATATACGGTGATGACAATCGTTTCGCCTTGGGTCGGATTATCGGCGACCACTACGTGGATGGGCCGCGATCCGATCCACCCTAACACCAGCCGGCTGGGATAAGGCTTGTCGTCAGGATAGGCTTCAATCGTCTTGCCTGTTGCCAGCACTTGACGTATGTCTTCTTTACTGATCTCACGTTCGAACATCCGTTAGATTGCGTGCACTCGAAACACCAGGCGTTCACCGCTCAAAGGCGCCCCCTTGAACAAAAAGATTCTGATTGGCGACGACCCACTCGTACAGCCGCCGCATGCCCTCCTCGATGTCTACGCGCGGCCGCCAGCCCAACTCGCGCTCGGCTTTGCGGATGTCGGAGACGTAGATGCGCTGGTCGCCGGGCCGCCAGTCGCCGTAGGATACGGAGATGGGACGCCCCATCAGCCGCTCCAGCATAGGCCCGAACTCAGCCCATACCGACATCGTGTGCGCCGGCCCGCCGCCAACGTTGTACACCTGCCCGGCCGCCACGTCAATGTGAGCCAGCCCTGCATCGTAGACGTCCAGCAGGTCGTCAATGAACAGCACGTCACGTACCTGCTTGCCATCGCCATAGATGGTGATGGGCTGACCGGTGACGGCGGCGATGATAAACCAAGCCACCCATCCCTGATCCTCGACGCCCATTTGTCGAGGGCCGTAGATGCAACTTTGGCGAAAAACCACCGTTGGCAGGCCGTAGATGCGGGCGTAGTCGCGCGCATACTGGTCTCCGGCTCCCTTCGAACACCCGTAGGGCGAAAGGAGGTCGAGCGGCTGTGTCTCCGGGATGCCGAGCGGGAAGTCGCGGTAGGCGTAGCGGGTCTCCTGCTCGATCACCGCTACCTCTTCCATCCCGCCGTAGACTTTGTTTGTGGAGGCATAAAGGAAGACGGGATTGGTGCCCGCGTGCCGCGCCGCCTCCAGCGCGTTGAAGGTACCCAGCGCGTTGTGCTCGAAGTCGGAGCGGGGGTCCGCCACCGAGGTGGTGACCGCCGTTTGGCCGGCCAGGTGCACGACAACGTCGGCATCTTGCGTCGCCTCGGCCAGTGCGTCGTAATCGCGCACGTCGCCTACGACCAGGCGGAAGGAATCAGCGCCGTGCTGCTCGCGCAGCCAGGCCACGTTGGCCTCGGTCCCCCGGCGCGAGAGGTTATCGTACACCGTCACCCGCTCGCCCCGGCTCAGCAGCCGATGGACGTAGTTGCAGCCGATGAAGCCGGCTCCACCCGTGATCAGGTATCGTTTCGTCATCCGACCTCCTCCACGTTGGCGATCTGTGCCCGCACCCAACCCAGGGAGAGGCTTTCCCGCGCCAGCCCGACCAGGCCCAGCAGGCACATCAACACGTATTGGAACGCATGAACGGCGAAGGCGACGGTGACCGCCTGGTCTGTCGGCACGTCGAAGGGGGCCGTCAGCCCATAGCGGGCGACGGCGTGGAAGACTCCCACCGCGCCCGGTGAGGAGGGCACTGCCATCCCCAGCCCCAGGACGCAGACGAGGAAAGGAGCCGCCAGAGCCGGGGGCCGGGGCAAAAAGGCTCGCAGCATTGCCCAGTAGAAGGCGACCACGCAGGCCCAGGTCACAAGCGACCAGGCCAGTAGCGCCAGCCCGCGTCGCCCGGACCGCAGCGGCGCGAGTCCTTCGAACAGGCCGTCCAGCATCCGCGCCCACCGCTCCGGATCCAGACGGGGGATCCATCCCAGCACCCACCGCACCGCCCGCCGTCCCCAATCTGGTCGGAAGGCCAGGGTCAGCAGCACGGCCGAGGCCCCTAGCGCGGCCCCTCCCGCAACCAGCCCCGCGCTTATGGCACTTCCAACCCCGCTCACGAAGGGAGTCACTCCCGCCAGGAGGGCCACCACCATCAGCATATCCAGCACCCGCTCCACCACGACGGTGGAGAGTGCGGCTGCAGTGGAGACCTGCCCGCCTCGCCCGATCACCACCGCCCGGGCCGGGTCTCCCAGTCGGAAAGGGAGCACATTGCTCACCAGGTAGCCGATGCCGGTGACCCAGAAGCAACGGGAGAGACTCACCGCTGACCCTAGCAACAGCCGCCAGCGGACGGAGCGGATGACCAGGTAGGTCAGCATCGCCACAGTGGCCGGAATCAGGTAGAGGTACTCCGCCTGAGCCAGCGTCTCCGCCACCTGGCGCAGGTCAATACCCAGCAGGGCCAGGACCAACGCCGCCCCGCTGATGGTCAGGCCCACCCACAATCGCCATCGTCGCTTCACGAAAGAGGATTATACCATCGGGAGGCAAGTCCCGCAATAAGGGGTGTCTTCCCGGCTGAAGCCGGGCCTCCAGGGGGGTTATTTGCGGCGGAGGATGCGCTCTAAGGGGTGTCCCGGAAGCCTCGCTTCAGCGGTGGGCTTCCCGGCTGAAGCCGGGCCTCCAGGGGGGTTATTTGCGGCGGAGGATGATCGTCTGCGGGTGGTCGTAGACGACGAAACTCTCATCCAGGTGGCCCAGGTGCAGCACAAGAGGTGCCCGGGGTTGGCAGAAGTCGGGCAGCGAGAAGCCCAGTCCGGCTGCCGGATCGTCCGCCAGCGCCAGTGGCCCCAGGCGCGGCCAGCGCCCGAAGCAGGCCACCGGCTCGAAGCCTAGCGCCCCGTCGAAGAGCCGGCGGTAGTAGCGGGCCGTGAGGGGATAACGCTCCGGCCACCGCGCCAACGCCGCGTACCCCCGCCGGCTGGCGATGACGACGTAGTCGGCCTTGGCCAGTGTCTGCTCCATCGCCGTCCACTTCGCAGGTGTGTCCTCATCGAAGACGGGCAGTTCCCGCACGTCGTAGTCGTAGATGGCCGTCACGTTCAGCGGCAGCGGGTGGTCCCATTGCTCGACGGCAACGACTGCTCCCTGTGGCACGTGTCCGTAGAACCATTCGGAGGCGGCCAGCCAGGGGTGGGGGGAGCGGTAGAGGTTGATGAAGGCCAGACAGTGGAGAAGAGAGCAGAGGAGCACGGGAGCAGAGGTGCATATAAGCAGAGGGGCAGAGGAGCGGAGGAGCAGGGGGGCGGAGGAGCGGGCAACTGCTCTCAGCCGATGGGCCAGATCGGACAGCAGGCGGGCGGCGTAGAGGGCCAGGAGTGGCGTCAGGGGGAGCAGGTAGCGGGGGAATTTGGCGTGGAGCGCACCGATAAAGGCGAAGGAGGGCACCGTCCACACCAGCAATACCCACTCCGCCCGGCGTGGCGGCTCCCGTACCGCCCGCCACACCGCCCAGGCCAATCCGCTGAAGGCAACCAGCCCCAGCAGCCAACCCATCCCCCAGTGCAATTGCTGTACAATCGGATACAGATAGGGCCAGGTGGCGTGGAACTGGCGGGTATAGGGCACGTCGAGCACGCCCCGCGCGATGGCCGCCTGCTCCGCCACGTTGCGCCAGAAGGTGGGGAACGCCAAGAGCGCGTAGGGGTTGGTGAGCGCGAAGGTCACCAGCGCCGCTATCACGCACCCTAGACCACGCCGCCAGCGAGTCCGGCATCGGCCTGGAAGAGCCGATGCCGGGTTGACCATCAATGCTGCGACCAGCGGCAGCACCAGCAGCGCATTGAACTTAGTGCCCAGCGCCAGCCCTGCCCACGCACCTGC
>QMOC01000220.1 GCA_003648085.1 Chloroflexota bacterium | reverse complement strand
GACCGGGGCAGCGGTGATGGCGCGCCGGGAAGCCATCGAGCAGGTTGGACTGCTGGACGAGGGCTTCTTTATGTACTCGGAGGAACTGGATTGGTGCCGCAGGTTCCGTGAGGCCGGCTGGCGTGTGGTCTACCTGCCCGCTGCGCAGATCGTCCATCACGTGGGCAAGAGCAGCGAGCAGGTGGTTGCCGCCCGCCACATCCACTTCCAGACCAGCAAAGTGCGCTATTTCCGCAAGTACCACGGCTCACCGGCCGCCGAGGCCCTGCGCTTGTTTCTCCTGGGCAACTACGTCTGGCAATTGGGGCTGGAGGGGGCCAAGTGGCTGCTGGGCCACAAGCGTACCCTGCGGGCTCAGCGGATCGCCGCCTACCGGCAGGTGCTGCGCAGTGGGTTGCGAGGGACGCGGTGATGAGAAGTGCCCGCCAATGGACCTTCATACTCCTCCCTGTACTGGTGGGTCTCGTCGGCGTAGCATACCTGACCACAGCCCTGACCACCGCCGGTGGACGCCCGGTAGCACCACTGGACGATGCATACATCGCTTACCAATACGCCCGCCAGATCGCACGTGGTCATCCCTATCAATACAATGATGGAGACCCTCCGACGACGGGAATGACCAGTACCCTGTTCGGCCTCTGGTTGGCGGGGGCCTACCTTTTCGGCTTCACCGGTGAGCGTCTCGTCGCCTTTGCCGTAGGGAGCGGCGTGGTCTGGCTGGGGTTGATCGCCTGGTTAACTTATCGCTTAACCTCTCACCTGACGGGCGGAGGAGATTCCGGTAGAGGCTGGCCGCTGATCGCAGCGGCCCTCGTCGTCCTCAGCGGCCCGGTGCAGTGGGGATGCTTCAACGGCCTGGAGACGGGCCTCTTCACCGTCCTGACACTGGCAGCACTGGAGGCATTCTTGGGCGGGCGAACGGGGCTATGTGCCCTGTGGCTGGGCCTGGCGGGACTTGCGCGACCTGAGGGGCTCATATTGGCGATCCTGACCTGGGTAGTGAGCCTTGTGAAGGCTCTCTCCAACCCCCGCGCCGCTGATTGGAGACGAGCGGGGCTCCTTTCGGCGGCAGTGATAGCAGGGCTCGTGCCTGCGCTCATCAATTGGGCGCTCACCGGCACTGCTGCACCGACGGGCCTCCAGGCTAAGTCCTGGTGGTTCAACGTACCCCGTTATCCGGAGGCAATCGCGCATTCGATCCTGCTGTCATATAAACGCATCATCCTGGGGTCTTTCCTGGGATGGGGACCCGCCCGGCGTTGGTTCCTGCCACCCGGGTTCCTCCTGTGCTCCGTGCTGGGGTGGATCGCCTTGGGCACCCATCGCCGCTGGACGGCATCGGCTTTGACGGCTTCGTGGTTTCTAACAGGAACACTATCCACTGCCACGCTGATCACCGCTACTTGGCACCTGGGACGCTATCAGGTCCCATTCGTGCCGCTGACAATCGCCCTGGCTCTCTGTGGACTGGCATTCCTTAACAAGAGAGTGAAGCAACAGTGGCAACGCATCTCGTTGGGGTTGGCAGTGCTCTTTCTGCCGGCATCTTCTGTGTACTCGACGCTGCGTTTCGTACATACCTATCACCACGCAGTCAGCACAATGGTGCATCAACAGTTGGTCGTTGCAGACTGGTTGCGGGAGAACCTGCCCCCCAACGTTCGGGTGGGCGTTCACGATACGGGCAGTCTGCGCTACCTCGGCGGGCGGCCGACTTACGATCTGATCGGCCTGACCACCGCGCATGCTGCGGCCGCTTGGCGACATGGTGCAGGGAGCGTGTTTGAACTAATGGAACACTCACCGATGCGTCCCGATTACTTTGCCATTTACCCGGATGTCTTCTCCATCCCCTACCTGGCAGCGACCGACCTCTTCGCCGAAGAACTATTCGAGGTAAACGTTCCGGAGGCGGCCGTCGCCAGCGCGGGCCCGGTGCAGGGGGTGTGGCGGGCCGACTGGCGCTTGGCCGATAGTGGGAAACAATTCTACCAGCCGGACGTCCTGGCACGCACGGCCGGCCTCACATCGGTGGACACGCTGGACGTGGCCGACCTGGATAATGAGGCAGCACACGGCGTGGAGTGGTGGCAGACTGTCCGGCGTCCCGGTTTCCCCACGGAGGTATGGCAAATGACATACCACGTCCTCCCTAAGCAGGAGGTACTGGACGGCGGCCGGCTGCTGACCGGTGGGATAGCGTTCGATGTGGCAACAAAACCCGGCGAGCCGCTGTGGATCGTAGCGCGGTTGCACGCTCAGGAGGCCGGAGCGGTGCGGGTTGGAGTGGACGGGCGTGATGTGGGACGCTGGGCTTATCCCCCCATGCCCGGTCAGTGGCTGGAGACGGTCTTCCGGGTGCCGTCCGGGGCCGTCACCCATTCCCGGACGCGCATCTCGTTGCAGGTGGACACCGACAACCCCGCCTTTCGCCATTACGCTCCTTACTATTTCTGGTTCCTGCAAGGTGAACCGGAGAAGGCGGTTGTGAAGATCGGACGGCGCGTGAACGTCGTCTTCGCCGGGGGACTGTCTCTGCTGGGCTTCGATCTTTCCCGGAGAGAATGGCATTCCGGCGATGTGATGCCCGTGACGCTCTATTGGCAGGCCACAAACTCGACCGACAGTGACGCTAAAGTCTTCCTGCACCTCTACGATGCTGACGGCAATCTGGGTCCCCAGTCCGACGGCTGGGCCTTTCACGACACGCGCCCGCCCTACACCTGGTATCCGGGCGAGGTCGTACCCGATCCCCGTCTCCTCGCCTTGCCAACGGATCTACAGCCGGGGCAATATTCACTGGAGGTGGGCTTATACAATCCCGATGGGTCGGGGCGGCTTCCGGCTTACTTGAACGGCATCCGTCAGCATGAGGAGCGGGTACTGCTGGCAGTGATCTGGGTAACGGAGTAGAGCCATGCGCATCGGATTGATCACCGGCGAGTATCCCCCCGACCAGGGTGGGGTGGGTGACTTCACCCGCGAACTGGCGCGGGCATTGGCGGCCCTCGGCCACGAAATCCACATCATCACGACGAGGCCTCCAATCTCCAACCCTCGATCTCCACTCCCCGATCTCCACCCCCCAGAAGTGACAACACACCGCGTGGTGAGCGGCTGGGGCTGGCGCTGCTGGCGCGACATCATCCGATTGGACGAGGCGCTCCGCTTCGATGTGCTGAACGTCCAATACCAGGCCGCCGCCTACCGCATGCACCCGGCGATCAATCTGCTCCCGTGGTATCTGCGATGGCGCGGCAGGCCGCCAGTGGTGGTCACTTTCCACGACCTACGGGTGCCCTATCTCTTCCCCAAAGCCGGGCCTCTGCGCCGGCAGGCGGTGCTGGCCCTGGCCCGCTGGTCCGACGGCGTCATCGTCACCAACCGTGAAGACGAAGAGCAGATCTCGAATCTCGAATCTCAAATCTCAAATTTGGCCCGCATCCCCATCGGCAGCAACATCGCGCCGCAGTTGCCGGATGGCTACGACCGGGACGTGGAGCGGGCCCGCTGGGGGGTGGGGCCGGATGATCTCCTGCTGGGCTACTTTGGCTTCTTGAACGAGAGCAAAGGGGGCGAGGAACTGATCCAGGCGTTGGCCCTTCTGGTGGAACGGGGGGTGCCGGCCCATCTCCTGATGATCGGGGGACGGGTGGGCAGTTCCGACCCCACCAACCGGGCTTACGCGGAGCGGGTGGAGGGTATGATCGCCGGATTGGGCCTGGGGGAGCGAGTTCACCGGACCGGCTACACACGCCCCGAGGCGGTGTCGGCAGGGTTGCTTGCGACGGACGTCTGCGTGCTGCCCTACCGGGATGGGGTCTCCTTCCGGCGCGGGACCCTGCATGCCTGCCTGGCCCACAGGCGGGCGGTGATCACCACCCGGCCAGCGGTGGTGCTGCCGCAGGTGCGGAATGGGGAGAACATGCTGCTGGTAGAGCCGCGTGACCCGGAGGGGCTGGCTGAGGCAGCGATGCGGCTGGCAGCCGACCCGGCGCTGCGGGCGCGGCTGGAGACGGGGGCGGCCGCGCTGGCGCAGGAGTTCACCTGGGAGCGCATCGCCCGCCGGACAGCGGAGTTCTTCACCGCCCTGATGAGAGACCGAGGGGGCCACCTTTGACGTTTGACGTTTCACGCATCACGTCTCACGTCTCACGCCTCACCTCCATTGCCCTGCTATTGCTGTTCTGGGGCCGGGTGCTGGCCAACATCCGCGACCAATCGCCGGTCGTGGATGAGCCGGTGCACATAGCCCGGGCGGTGGCGTACTGGCGCACCGGTGACCTGCGCCTGCAACAGGGCCATCCCCCTTTGAGCCACGCCTTGAGCGGCGTGTTTCTGGCGCTGGAGCCGGACCTCCCCTCGCCGGCCGACCTGAAGGGCTGGGAGCGTGCCTCCCGCACTGACGTGGTCCGCTATCTGCTCTGGGAACCTGGGCGACCGGTGGAGCGGGCGCTGTTCTTGGGCCGCTATGCTATTCTGGCGTTGGGCATGGTGCTATCGGCGCTGGTATGCCGGTGGGCCGGCGCATTGTTTGGGCGCTGGGGAGGGCTGGCGGCGCTATTCCTGTGCACCTTCGACCCCAACATCCTGGCCCACTCCAGTCTCGTCACCACCGACCTGCCGGTTACCTGCCTCACCTACGCGGCGTGCTACGCTTTCTCCCGCTGGCTAAAGCGGCCGACCCGGGGACGGCTTCTGCTGGCGGGGCTCACGTTGGGATTGGCCTGGGGAGCCAAGTTGTCGGCGCTCATCCTGCTCCTGGTGCTGGGGCTGGCGCTTCTGTGGCGCGTGTGGCGGAGCGCCCACCGCCCGATGCTCAAGCATCGGGCCGAGAGGACCAAGCCCCCTTCGGGGGCTGGACCAGCCCGTCAGGGCTTTGCTCCTTTAGCCCGGACGTTCACGTCCGGGCCTCTCGGCCTTTCAGATCGGTACACCCTACTGGTCGGATTCGGGGTCATCTTAGGCATCGCCATCCTGACACTGTGGGCGGTCTATCGCTTCGAGACCGGCGTGTGGCCGCCGACCGGCATGTGGGTGCCAATGCCCACGCACTGGGACAACCTGGAGCGCCTGTGGCAGCATCAAGCCCGTGGTCACCACGCTTTCTTTATGGGGCAACTCTCGGACGAGGGCTGGTGGTACTACTTCCCGGTTCTGTTTGCGATCAAGACGCCGCTGCCACTGCTGATATTACTGGTCGTGGCGGCTGCGAGAATTTGGCGCTGGCAGGCTAAAAGGTCTGTCCAGCAGCGGCAGACTGGAGAGCGGGGTTTAGGCTTTGGGCTTCGGGGTTTGGGGTTTGACATTTTAGTCCTCTTCCCCACGCTTTATTTCGCCGTCAGCATGGCCAGCCATATCAACATCGGCTACCGCCACATCCTGCCGGTGATCCCGTTCGTCGTGACGGTCGCTG
>QMOC01000219.1 GCA_003648085.1 Chloroflexota bacterium | reverse complement strand
GGCGATGGTCAGCGCCGAGGGCAGCGTCGCCGAGATGGTGTCCTGGCTCACCTGCAAATCGTAGGTGCCGGAGGGGACGCCGGGGGGCACCGTCGCCAACAGCGCCGTGCTGTTGACGTAGGTCGTATCCAGCAGGCCATAACCCACCAGGCGGGCGACGGTGGCGCTGGTGAAGCCCGTACCGTAGATGCTCAGCGTCCCGCCGTTCTCGCTGACCAGCGTGTCGGGCTCGACGCTGGTGATCCCCAGTTGAGATAATGGCCTCGCGGCGGCAATGGTTGTCAGCAGGAGTATCGTTGCAAGAATGGTGACCAGGGCGACGGTGAGAGGTAGAACTGTTTTGCGCATTTCTCCTCCGTAGGAACTCGTGGGAACTCATGGGGACGAGACTTCTGCACGTCATTTTTGACCTCCACTCGCGAGGGGATGGTTTAGAATGAGTTGACACTTTCTCACGCGGCCCGCACGGGCATGAAGTGCCCGTGCTACGAAGCAGCGCCCGACGAGTCGGGCTTACGCCGCAACACAGCAGGAAAACGGTCTTTGCGGTAAGTAAGGGGGATTGATCCCCCGCTGCTCTGTAGCCCGGCGACTTCATCGCCGGGCGGCGGTGTGCAGCAGACATCAGAGTGTCACCCTGTTTTCGCCTGTAATTGAACCATCCCACTCAGAGGATAGCATAAGTGGAGCGCCGGGTCAAATGCGCACACTGGCCTGGAAGGACTGATGTGGTCAGGCCGGAAAAGACGGCCTTTCAAGTAGCAATTGGTATAAAGCATTGTACCACGAACGGGGAGGGCCAACAAGCAAGCAAATTGCAGCTTGCAGATTGCAAATCCAGTGCTGCTTCTTCAGGGCGGCGTGGGCGCGTCGGCGATGCGCCCGTCCAGCAGGTGGATGCACTGCCCGGCGAAGGCCACCACCGCCGGGTCGTGGGAGACGACGATGATGGTGCGTCCCTGTTCCCGATTGAGCCGCGCCAGAGCCTCCATCACCTCCGCGCCGGTGCGACTGTCCAGGTTGCCCGTCGGCTCGTCGGCCAGGATGATGGCCGGGTCGTTGGCCAGGGCACGGGCGATGGCGACCCGCTGTTGTTCGCCACCCGAAAGTTCCGTCGGTTTGTGCCCCATCCGGTCGGTCAGGCCCACCGTCTCCAGCAGATAGCGCGCCCGCTCGCGGCGCTGGGCCGGGGGGACGCGGGCAAAGAGCATAGGGAACTCCACGTTTTGTAACGCCGTCATCGTGGAGATGAGGTTGAAGGCCTGGAAGACGAAGCCCACCTCCTGGCGGCGGTACGCGGCCAGTTCATTCTCATCCAGCGCAGTGATGTCTTGCCCGCGTACCCAGATGTGGCCCGCTGTGGGGCGGTCGAGCCCGCCCAGGAGGTGGAGCAGCGTGGATTTGCCCGACCCGGAGGGGCCCATCACGCCCAGAAACTCCCCCTCCTCCACCGTCAGACTCACCCCGTCCAGCGCGTGGACGGTCACGTGACCCATCTGGAAGTCTCGATGCAGGTCCAACGTGCGGATGAGGAGTTCACGTCCGGCCATGGTCGCATCACGGACCGCCGGTGACGGCGAACTGCTGGGCGAAGAGGCCCCCGATGAGCGCGGGGAGCAGGCTCAGCGCGGTCAGCAGGAGCCACACGCCCAGCGTGACCAGCACTGCCTTGCGCCGGGGCAAGCGAGTGGCCACCACAACGCCGATCACCAGCAGGACCAGGCTCCAGACCAGGAAGAGGTCAATACGGGATAGAAAGGCCACGAGGAGCGTTTGGCCCAGGCTGGGTGGGGCGACGACGATTTCGCCGATCGGGCGGTTCTCCTGCACCAGACCTGAGAGGCCGGGGTTAGGGATGAGTTGACCGCTCGCCAGAATGTAGACGGTCTGGAGCAGGCCGCGTAGCGCGTAGGGGAGCCAGGCCCACACCACCGTGCGGAACATCTGGCCGAAGGTGCTGCGGCCCCCCAGTGCCATACTCCCCAGGTAGAGTGCCCCGGCCCAGACCAGCCAGCCCACCACCAGCCCCACCACGCCACTCGCGGCAGGGAAGACGAGGGTGATGAGCGGGGAGGCGGCCATGGACATCGCCTGTTCCATCTGGGCCTGCTCCTCAGCGGACATCTCTCCCCCAAACTGCTCTTGAACAGCGGCGACGGCCTCGCGGGACTGGCGGGCGGTGATGGGGGCAGCGACCACGACGGGCAGAATCACCAAGAGCGCGGCCAGCAGGGCCGGCAGCCACCAGGTTCGCCCTCCACGTTCGTTCAGATATTCCAATGTGGTACGGGGCCGCACGATCATCCCCCACAGCAGACGGGGGAACCCCCATCGCTTCGGAGAAGTGGCCTTTGCTTCGGACATTGTTTAGCCTCCCAGAGGTGATCAATGAATGAGGGAAATTATACCCTGAGCCTGATTAATTCACAACTGTGGCGCACTGTTCGTTCCAAAAATCCGCTGACGGTGCACCTCACGCAAAAAAGTAACTACCCAGCCTTAGACGGGATGTCGAAACACACCTTTGGGACGCAGACGAACGCTGCCGAACGCTGATTTTTGAATTTGATCTGCGGAAATCTGCGTTAATCTGCGTCCGCTCTCGAGTCTGGGGGAACGGCTGAGTGGTTACGCAAAAAGTGCAAACTTCCGAACCAGCCCTGGCGCAAATGAGCGCATTGGTCTATAATATTATTATGAGCAACATCCGCGTTGCCATCGTAGATGATCAAACCCTCATCCGCGAAGGGCTGGCCTCGCTGCTTGCCCTGGTGCCGGACCTGACGGTGGTGGGGAAGGCATCCGATGGCCGCGAGGCGCTGGTGCTGGTCGCCGAGCAATCACCGGATGTGGTGCTGATGGACGTGCGTATGCCCGGTATGAACGGCGTGACTGCCACACGGGAGATTCGCGCTCGCTACCCGCATACCCGCGTCATCGTGCTGACGACTTTCGACAACGACGAGTACGTCTTCGAATCGCTGCGGGCGGGTGCCTCCGGCTACCTGCTCAAAAACGCCGACCCCGACCACCTGGCTGCGGCCATTCGTGCCGTTCACGCCGGCGATTCCATCCTCGACCCGGCCGTCACGCAGAAGGTGATTCGCCGCGCCACCCGCCCGGAGGCGGAGCCTGTCCTGACCGAACGGCTGACCTCCCGCGAGCGAGAGGTACTCCGTCTGATGGCCGAGGGCGCCACCAACGCAGAAATCGCCACCCAGTTATGCCTCGCCGAAGGCACAGTCAAAAACCACGTCAGCCGCATCCTGGGCAAACTGGGGGCATACAGCCGCGCTCACGCCGTCCGCCTGGCGATGGAGTGGGGGCTTCTGAATGGATAGCGTGCCTGCTAGCACACCCTCTCACCCGGACATCCGCCTTGGCCGCAAGTCCTTCGTCGTCACCGTGCTCGCCGTCTACCTCGCCATGTTCGTCTTCTCAGGGCATTCCTTCACCACTTTGCAGATGGCCAGACTGCTTGTGGCAGGTGGGGTATATCTGCTGGTGGGTTTGTACGGTGCCGAGTTATATGCCCGGCTGGGTTCCTCCCTTATCCTCGCCCTGCTTTACGCGATTGAGATCCCCCTGGCCGGATTGATCGTGTATTGGACAATTGAGTTCTTTCTCGCCGGCCTGATTATGCTACCGCTGGCCAGCCTGAGTGTGCAGGTATTGCCGCGTCGCTGGATGCTGATTATATGCGCGGTGCTCATTATAGCCCTGGCAGCCTCTTATGGGCTGCACGGTGGTCTGGAGGCCGCGTTGCTGGCCGGCATCGGCTATCTGGCGGCCATTGTGTTCGTGGTCTTCATAACCCAGATGGCCATGCGCGAGTGGAAGGCCCGCGCCGAGGCAGAGCGGTTGGCGGTCGAGTTAGCCGCCGCCAACCGCAAACTGCGCGAGTACGCCGCCCAGGCGGAGATGCTGGCGGTGACCCAGGAGCGGGCCCGCTTGGCGCATGAGATTCACGACACGCTGGGCCACACCCTGACCGCCCTCGATGTCCAATTGGAGTTATTGATCCGACTCCCGCCCAGTCAGACCGAGCAACGCCAACAGGCCGCCGAGGAGGCTCGAGCGCTGGTCAGGGAGGGGCTGACCGATATGCGGCGGGCGGTGCAGGCGCTGCGCCCCGCCGCGCTGGAGACCTTCTCGCTGCCGGAGGCCATCGCCGGACTGGTGGCCGACTTCGAGCAGGCCACACACATTCACACCGCCTGGCAGGTTAAAGGGGAGGTGGCGCCACTGCCTCTCTGCCTGGCGCTGCCATTGTACCGGGCCGCGCAGGAGGCATTGACCAATATCCGTCGCCACGCGACCGAGGCGCAACAGGTGACAGTGCAATTACGTTACGACCCGGAGGAGGTGGTCCTGTCCGTGGAGAACGATGGCGTCCCCCCCTCTCCGGCCCCTGTCGTCGAGAGGGAGGGAGGGGGACATGGCCTGCGTGGCCTGCGCGAGCGTGCCGAGGCGCTAGGGGGGGAGTTCAGCGCCAGGCCAGACGAAACGGGCGGCTTCCGGCTGGAAATGCGCCTGCCTGTGGCTTGATCATTCCAGATTCTCCAGATCGGCCAGATCTTGCAGTCGCCCGGCCAGTCTCTTGCTCACTTTGAGGTTTTCCAAATCAATGAAATTCATCGCTACGCCATCAATATGGACTGTGACCTTTGCGGCGTAGCAACTTTCAAAATCCAGCCCCTCCAGGCCGATGATCAGGTCAATCCGATTGGGTGGGTATCCCAGTTGAACGACTGTGTCGGGCTCGAGAAAATCCTCGACCCTCAGCCCCAGGGAAGCGAACCCGAACTGGGCCAGGGCTTTGACAAGATTCGCCGCATTTTCTCGGTCTAACTGCACCCAAATGTCCAGATCCTTTGTGTAGCGCGGATGACCGTGAAACGCGACCGCGTATCCCCCAACGATGAGATAGCGAACGTCATTGTCGTTTAACGATTGTACAAACTCTTTGAAATCCTGGTTCAGCACCATATTTCCAGATGTGATATTCCCGCCTGATCTGTTCCAAAGTTGCCAGGCGCGTCTGATAGGATTGTGTTTGCCAATAGGCGAAATCGGTCTTTTGCTTGCTGATACTGACTTTAGTATACACTTTTGCTATCTTGCGTGTTGTCTCCATAGCCTGTTCGATTTCATTGCTGCTCACTATCTGAGTGCATTTTCATTAGAGTGTGGCTAAATTCGTGGGGAGAAAAGGCCGGAGGCCCCGCTTCAGCGGGGATTTTCCGGCTGAAGCCGGACGTCCCACTGATTTTAGCCATACCCTTTTCATTATAAGTCAGATTGCGGTTTGTGCCAAGCGGCACGACCTATCTCCAATCTACGCCCCTCCCCCGTGATCGGTCACGGTTGAGAACTATGACCGGTCACGGTCAAATCACAGTCTCCCCCTCCAAAAATCGTGACAAGAACGTGACCCCGGACAGG
>QMOC01000218.1 GCA_003648085.1 Chloroflexota bacterium | reverse complement strand
GGGGCTCCCTTGCGCGTCCCCGCCTCCTGGCCCGCTTAGACGAGGGACGGTCGCGCCGCCTGACCCTCCTCGTCGCCCCCGCCGGCTACGGGAAAACGACCCTGCTCGGCCAGTGGGTGAGCCGTCAGGCCGAGGGAGAAAGGGTCTGGTGCACCCTGGAGGAAAGGGAGGCCGATCTGTATTCCTTCCTCACCCGCCTCAGCGCGGCCCTGGCCCCCATCCTACCCCAGGCTGTCGCCCGGGTCCGGGAATTCCTGGCCGACCCCCAGGCCGGCCTAGACCCCGTCCTGCCGCTGCTGCTCGAGGGGCTGGCCGCCCTGAATCACCCCCTCGTCCTCATCCTGGATGACGTGCAATACGTGGAGAAAAGCGCTGAGGTACTGAAGGCTCTCGACCGGATGCTCGGTCACGCCCCCAGTCACCTTCACCTGATCCTATCCACCCGGCGGGAGCCACCGCTCCCCTCCATCTCCCGGCTGCGGGCCGCAGGCCAGGTGTTCGAACTCACCGCCGAGGAACTCCGCTTCACCCCCGCCGAGGTCGCCCGTCTCTTCGCCACCGTCCTCAACCTGCCTTTGGATGAGGAAACGACCGCGCAACTGGCGAAGCGTACCGAGGGCTGGGCCGCCGCGCTCCAACTGGCCTACCAAGCAGGGGTCCGCTACGGTCCGGCGGAAGCGAAGCGGATACTGCGCCGGTTCGGGGGCACGACGCGCCGGTTGTATGATTACCTGGCCCGCGTGGTGCTGGAAGGGCAGCCGGAGGAGGTGCGCTCCTTCCTCCGTCGTACCTCCATCCTGGAACACCTGGAACCGGCCCTCTGCGACGCGCTGCTGAAACGGGACGATTCATTGGCCGTCCTTGCCTACCTGGAACGCTCCGGCCTTTTTACCCTTCCTGACGACCTAGCCCGAACCTCCTATCGGTATCACCTCCTCTTTCGGGAGTTCCTGCACCGGAGGCTGATGGAGGTGGAGGGCCGGGAGACCGTCCGGCGATTGCACCGTCGCGCCGCCGCTTGGCTGCTGGAGCGCGGCGACGACGAACGCGCCTTCACCCATCTCCTGGAGGCCGAGGACTACGAGGCCGCCGCCGAGTTGCTTCACCCCCTGGGAAAGCAGCTCTTTGCCGCCAGCCGTTACCAATTGCTGGAAGACTGGTTGAAGCAGTTTCCCACGACCTTCACCACCACCCATCCCTGGCTCCTCCTGATGCAGGGCGAACTGGCCTCCACCCGTGGGGAGTACGATGTGGCCGAGCGCTTATACCGGCAGGCGGAGCCCCTTCTCCAGGAGAGGGAGGACACAGCAGGTCTCTACTCCCTCTACTACGGCTTGGCGGTGATTGCCGGAGCCAGAGATGGCGATTTCGCCGCCGCCGAGGCCCTGGCCCGACGGGCGCTAACCTACGCCCCCACCGATGACGATGCCGCCGCCGCCCTGGGCAAAATCGCCCAGTGTCGGTACATCACCCAGGGCGCCGTCCCCGAGGTCTTCGACTTCCTAGACCGGGCGTTGGAACGGGCCGAAAAGGCCCGCAACCCCCTCAGACGCGCCTCCCTCCTGGTGATCAAAGGGGGTGCCCTTTCCAGCCGGGGCGATTTCACCGCCGCGTTGGACGCCTGGCATACCGCCCTGGACCTGATGGAGGCCCACGGCAACCGCCACAAACAGATCGCCGTCCTCGAAAACGCGGCCTACCATCATTGTATGCTCGGTCAACTGGATCAGGCGGAGACGCTGGCACGCCGCGCTCTGGAGTTGGCCCGCCTTCTGGGCCGCGAGGCCCTCTACGGTCACGGGCTCAACGTGTTGGGGTTTACCCACCGTGCCCAAGGCAGACTGGAGGAGGCCCAACGCTGCCATCGGGAGGCGCTGACCATCCATCAGCGGTTGGATATCAAGTACGAGATCGCCCCCGCCCTCTCCTTCCTGGCCCTGGTGGCCCGGCGGCGGGGGCAACCGGACGAGGCCCTGCGCCTGGGTGAGGAAGCGCTAAACCACTACGAGCGCATGGACAACGCCTTCGAGTGTGGTGCCTGGCTGATCGAGATGGGGGCCATTCACCTGGCGCGGGAGGAGGATGCTCAGGCCGAGGAGATGTGGAGACAGGCCGAGGCGATCATCACCCCGGCCGAGGCTCGCTATGAGCAAACCAAACTTCACTTCTATCTGGCCGTCCTGGCCCACCACCGAGGCGCTGAGGACGGCCTGGCGGAGCACCTGGAGCAGGCGATGGCGTTGGCCCGGGCCTACGAGCACGACACCCCACCTCGCTGTCTCCACTTCTTTGTCGAAGAGGCGGCCTGGACCGTCCCGCTGATGATCCACGCCCTGCGACGTGGGCTGGTGCTGGAGTGTGCGGAGTGCCTCCTGAGCCGTCTGGGCCGCCCGGCCTTCGACGCCCTGCTCCCCCTGCTGGACGACCCCGATCCGTCCATCCGCGCCCGCGCCGCCCGTATCCTGGTCCGCCTGGGCGACGCCGCCGCGCTCAAACCGCTCGCCGCCCACCGCGACGATCCCGACCCGACGGTGCGGCAGGCCGTCGGAGAGGCGTTGCAGAGATTGCTTGCCGCACCACCGGAGCCGTTGCGGGTGCACACCCTGGGCGGCTTCCGCCTCCGGCGCGGCGACCGGGAGATCGCCCGCTGGCCCCGCCGCAGCGCCCGCGACGTCTTCCTCCTCCTGCTGGATCAAGCCCCTCGACCGGTGCCCAAGGAACGGCTGATGGAAGCCCTCTGGCCCGGCAGCCCCTCCGAAAAGGCCGCCCAGAACCTGCGCCGTGCCGTCGCCGACCTGCGCCGCGCGCTGGAGCCCGAACTGCCCGCCGGTTTCCCCTCCCGCTACCTGTCCACCGGCGACGAGACCTACACGCTGGAACTGCCCCCCGAATCCTGGGTGGACTTTGAGGAGTTCGAGACCCGCGTTCGCCAACTCCTGGACAGGGCTCAGGCCCCCACGCCGGAGGAACTGGAGTCCGTCCTGGCCCTTTACCGGGGCGACTACCTGCCGGAAGCGCTGTATGAGGACTGGACGACCTTGCGGCGGGAGCGATTGCGAGAACTCCACCTCCGCGCTCTCCAACGGTTGGGGGAAATCTACCTGGACTCTGAGCGGTATCGGGAAGCCGCTACTGCCGCCCGCCGCATCCTGGAACAGGACCCGTGGAGCGAAGAGGCCACCCTGCTGCTGATGCAAGCCTGTGAACGCCTGGACGACATCCCGGCGGCCCTACGGGCTTACGAGGCCCACCGTGACCGGCTGCGCCGCGACCTCGACCTTCCCCCCCGCGACGACCTGACCGCCCTCTACAACCATCTCCGCCGCCGTTGACCCGTCGGTAGGGCAGCGTGCGCCCCCTTCTCACCGATGTGGCCCTCGACGGCGCGGGCAACGTCTGGGTGGGAGATTGAGCAGCATCACCTCCACCTCCGCCCCCGCCGGCAGGTGCTCCGCCTCCTCCGGGATGACGGCCAATCCGTCGGCCTGAACCAGCGAATTGAGTATCCCGGAGCCCTGATCCCCGGTCAGCGTTGCCTCGTAGCCCTCATCGGTCTCGCGCAGGCGCACCCGCAGGTAGTGGCGGCGGCCGTCTTTGCGCTGAATAGGCCGGCTTAGGCGTGCGTGCACCGTCGGTCGCGACCAGTCGGTGAAGCCCTGCATCTTCAGGAGCGCCGGGCGGGCGAAGAGTTCGGTGCTGACCATCGCCGCCACCGGGTTGCCGGGCAACCCCAGCAGCGGCACGCCATCTATCACCCCGAAGGCCAGTGGACGCCCCGGCTTCATATTCAGCGACCAGAAGTGCATCTCCCCCTCGGCCGCCAGCACCTGCTTGACCAGGTCGAAGTCGCCGACGGAGACGCCGCCGGAGGTGATGATGAGGTCCGCCCGCCGTGCCAGCGCCTCCCGCACCCCCCGCCGCACCAAATCTTCGCGGTCGCGGGCGACTCCCAGGAGAAGCGGCACCCCTCCGTACCACTGCACCTGTGCGGCGACGGTGTAGGAGTTGGCGTCCCGAATCTGGCCGGGGCCGGGGGTCCGGTCGGGTGGCACGACCTCGTCGCCGGTGGCCAGGATCGCCACCCGAGGCCGCCGCACTACTGCCACTTCCAAATGTCCAACCGCCGCCAGCATGCCGATCTCCTGCGGGCGCAGTATCTTGCCCGGCTGCAACACGACCTGACCCGCCCGCACATCCTCCCCGGCCTGCCGGACGTTCTTGCCACTGGTGTAAGCCTTCAACACCTCGATCCAATCACCGTCCTGCCGGGTGTCCTCGAAGCGCACGACGGTGTCGGCCCCGGCGGGGAGCGGGGCACCGGTCATAATGCGCACAGCCTGGCCAGGCTCTACCCGCACCCGGCTCACATGCCCGGCGGCGACCCCGCCCACGACGCGCAGTCGAACCGGGCTCTTGGCCACGTCCGTCCCGCGCACGGCGTAGCCGTCCATCGCCGCATTGGTCAGCGGGGGAATGTCCCGGTCGGCGGTGACCTCCTCGGCCAGCACGCGGTCGGTCGCCTCCAACAACGGCACACGCTCCGCCTCCAAGACGCACACGGTTGCCAGGATGCGCTCCAGCGCCTCTTCGACGCTCAGGACCGGGCGGCGCTCGCACGGGGCTAAACCCCCGTGCTGAAAGGGCGCAGCCCCTTCGGGGCCGGATTCTAGCCCGTAGGGCTTTGCTCCTTCAGCCCGGACGTGAACGCCCGCGGCTCTTGCCTCGTCAGACACGGCTCACCTCCGGCTTGTGCTCGGTATCCACCCCCCGCAGCATTTTGATCGCGTGGGGCAGGATGGGGGCCAGCGTCTCCATCCCCTCGCGCACCGCCTTGGGGCTGCCGGGCAGATTGACGATGAGCGTTCGCCCACGAATGCCCGCCACGCCCCGCGAGATAACCGCCATCGGCGTCTTGCGGTAGCCCTCAAAGCGCAGCACTTCCGCCAGGCCGGGCATCTCCCGCTCGATGACGGCCCACGTCGCCTCCGGGGTGACGTCCCGTGGAGCCGGTCCGGTGCCGCCGGTGGTCACGATCAAATCCACCCGCCTTTCATCCGCCAGCGCGATCAACACCCGCTCGATCTCGGCCCGTTCGTCGGGCACAATCGTCTGGCTAACCACCACCGCGCCCATCTTACGCAACAAATCGGCCAGCAATGGCCCGCTGGCGTCCTCCCGCTCCCCTGCGTACCCCTTATCGCTGACGGTCACTACGCCTGCTCGAATGGGCTCCATCTGATTTTCACTCCTTAACCAGTTGGTGGTACAAAACGCAGTGGAGGCCCCGATTTGCCGGGGTCTTCCCGGCTGAAGCCGGGCCTCCGACCCCCTTTTGCACCGAGTACTACGCTAATCGGGCCAGCAGGATGCCGACCTCATATAGGAGCAGGAAAGGCACCATGACCAGCAGCATATTGACCGGGTCGGTGGTGGGCGTGATGACCGCCGC
>QMOC01000217.1 GCA_003648085.1 Chloroflexota bacterium | reverse complement strand
CGGCCAGTTGGGCGTGCTCCGGCACCAGGATGGCGTGGCCCAGTTTCTCCTCCAGCATACGGGCGACTCCTGCGTTGCGGGCCACACCGCCGGTTAGCACGACCACGTCCTGCACCCGTATGCGCCCGACCATGGTGGCGATGCGGGCAGCGATGGCCTCGTGAATGCCGGCGGCGATCTCATCCCTGGGCACGCCAGCAGTCAGGTGAGTGATGACCTCCGACTCGGCGAAGACGGTGCAGGTGCTGGAGATCTTGGCGCGACGCGGGGCGGAGAGGGCCAGGCGGCCAAAGTCGGCCAGGTCCACCTCCAGCGCGTGGGCCATCACCTCCAGGAAGCGCCCGGTGCCGGCGGCACACTTGTCGTTCATCACGAAGTCGAGCACTTTGCCGCCTGGACCAACGGCGATGCCCTTGCTATCCTGCCCGCCGATGTCAATCACGGTGTGCACGTCGGGGCAGAGGTAATGCGCACCCCGGGCGTGGCAGGTGATCTCGGTGACGGTGCGGTCTGCGCCGGGGACCTGCACGCGGCCATAGCCGGTGGCGACCAGGCGAGCAATTTGGTCACGAGTGAGCCCCGCCTGCGTCAGTGCCTGATCGAGCACCTGGAGTGCGGCGGCGGCCCGGTCGTATCCGGCAAAGATGAGCGCCGTGGCGAGTAATTCCCCATCGCTGAGGATGGCCGCCTTGGCGGTGATCGCGCCTACGTCTATGCCTGCTGTGTACATATCACAAGAGTCTGGCTAAAATTCGTGAGGAGAAAAGGCCGGAGGCCCCGCTTCAGCGGGGATTTTCCGGCTGAAGCCGGACATCCTGCTCGGCTGAAGCCGGAGAAAAGGCCGGAGGCCCCGCTTCAGCAGGGATTTTCCGGCTGAAGCCGGACGTCCCACTGATTTTAGCCACACCCATATCACAAATGGTACGCGGATTGAGCGAAGATGTCAAGTGAGAGGCTCAGTAGTCACGGGAGAGCAGATGGCGGTTGCCGATGCGCACGCGGGTCAGGCCGGCCGCGCGGGCGGCGGCCTCGGCCTCCTCGGCGTGGCGCACGGAGGTACGCGGCAGGTCGGGGAAAAAGAAGTGGGGCGCGAAGCCGAGCAGGACGTAGGGGATGCGCGGGTCCAGGTCGGCGATGAAGCGGGCGACGCGGCCCACCTCCTCGGCGTCCACGTAGCCGGGCACGAGGAGCGTGCTGGCGACGACGGGGGGCGGTTCGGGACGCTCGTCGAAGCGGGCGGCGGCGCGGGCGAAGTTCGCAAGCGTCCGGCGATTGCTGGCCCCGGTGAGGGCGCGGTGTAGATTGTCGTCGAAGGCTTTCAAGTCGAACTTAACGCAGCCGCCGGTGGCAAGAGAGAGATCAAGGGCACGGTCCATCAGGCGAGGGTGAGCAGTGCCGTTCGTCTCCCAGCAGATGACGATGCCACGTTCGGCCAGGAGGCGGCTGGCGGCCAGCGCGTGCGGCATTTGGCTGGCGGGGTCGCCGCCGAAGTAGCAGACGCAGTAGGTACGCGGGTTGGCGGCCTCGGCCAACTGGCTGGCGGTGAGTTTATCGGAGTGGAACGGGTCGCTCTCTCGAAAGTGCCAGTTCTGGCAGAAGAGACAATCCATAGTGCAGGCGGCGTAGAAGACGGCCAGGTTGTGCTTGCCACGCTGCGTGTGCCCGGCACAGAATGGGTCGGCGACGCAGTTGGTGGGCAGGGGATCGCGGTACCAGTGGAGTAGGCCCCGGTCGGGGGTGCCGGCCAGGTGGCGCAGTTTGCCGTCGCGCACCTCGCGCAGGCCACAGAAGCCGCGCTCCCCCTCGCCGATGACGCAATCCTGCGCGCACAGTCCGCAGCGGCGGCCCTCCTCGGTGCGGGGCGGTCGCTCCGGCAGGCCGAAGAGACGGCGGGCGGCGGCGTGGGCGGCATCGGCGATCTCCAGCGCCTCCTGGGGGCGGCTGCGGATGCAAGCCAGGCACACGCCCAGGTGGGCGGCAATGAGGTGCGAGCGTGCGCCGCACAGTTTGCAGACCTGCTCAGGGAGTTCGGTTCTCGGTAAGTGCCACATTGGTCAATGCCTGCTGCACGAAATCGCGGGCGCGGAGGAGGATGGTGGTATTCTCGACGTGAGCCGGTTCGAGAATGAGCGGACCATCGTAACCCACGGCCTGTAGGGCTTGCAGGATAGACGGCCAATCCAGGGTGCCCTCACCAGGGGGCAGGTGGCGCGGCCCACCTGGGGCGTAGTCGGCCAGGTGCACGGTGGCGAGGCGGCTGTCCATCGCGCGGATGAGGGCAGCAGGGTCAGTGCCGCTTTCGCCGGCCTGGAAGGTGTCGAAGGTGAAGCCGACGGGTAGGTCGGCCTGGCGGATGGCCGTGACCTGGTCGGGGGTGCGCAAGTAGCACCAACTGACGTTTTCGATGCAGAGAGTGACGCCGGCGGTTTGAGCCTGCTCGCCGGCCCAGGCTGCACTTTCGAAGAAAGCGGCGATCAGGCGGGGATTGTCCACGCCGTAGCGCAGCCCGTGCCAGGTGAGAGCGCGGGCTTCTAGTGTAGTCGCAATCTCCAACAAGCGCCGAAAGCGGGCGCGGGTCTCTTGAATCATACGGGGATAGGGAGACCAGAGATCGAAGTAAGGGGCGTAGAGGTGCAACGAGTGCACACGTAACCCCAAGTCGCGCCGCCGTCGGTCGAGTTCCGCGCCGAAGGTCGGGGTGTACTCCTCCTCAGCCTGGAGGAAGATTTCGACCGTGCGGAAGCCAAGCCCCGCGATGGTCGTCAGCGCGTCCTCGGTCAGGTGAGAGGGGTAGAGGGCGGCGGTAGAGAGGCCAATTTCGAGGTTCACGTCGTACCTACCGGGCAGAACGGGAGATGATGGGGACGATCAGAGTGTAGAGGGGTAGGACGACGGCACCGAACGCTGGCTGGTACCAATCAAGCAATGCGAAAGGCCCGCCCAAAGCAAAGAGCCACACGGGGACCGAGAGCGTCGAGATGAAAAGTTGCGTCACCCGTTTGACGCGCATCACGCGCCACAGCCAGAAGGGTGTGAGGATTGTCAGGGCCGCAGCCACGATCCACAACAGCGTCTGTAGCATCTGCCGCTCGGTCCATACGTTAGGGTTGTAACTGGTGCGCAGCACTCCCTCGATGGCGACGTAGGCCATCACAATTTCGGAAGGGATGTGCTTCAACACCCGCGACAGGTAATCGTCTGCCCGATTGACTGTGCGTGCCATTATGGTCACCTCCTTGACTTCTAGCGCCGTTTGCGATGCCTCCAACGACGGCCTAGCGATGCTTGTCCTCCGCCATCTCGCTGTTAATTGTAGCATCTGCCGGCGTAATGGTCAACCCTGCCCGGCTTAAAGTTCACTTGCCCTTTCTGCCTGGGTTAAGTATACTCTCAATGCCGGAGGCCCCGCTTCAGCGGGGATCTCCCGGCTGAAGCCGGGCCTCCACCCAGGTCTCTTCGAAACGCTCTTTACATGCCCTAGCGGGCCCGGCCCGATCACGGGTACGGATCCGGGTGACGATGAGGGAGGGAACATTATGTGTGGCATAGTCGGCTACGTGGGGCTGCGAGACGCAACCCCCATCATCCTTGAAGGACTGAAACGGCTGGAGTATCGGGGCTACGACTCAGCCGGGCTGGCGGTGGTCGAGGGCGACACCATCGCCGTGCGACGCGAGGTCGGCAAACTGGCCCGCCTGATGGAATTGGTGGACGCCGAGCCGATGAGTGGACAGATCGGCATCGGCCATACCCGTTGGGCTACTCACGGCGAGCCCAGTCGCCGCAACGCCCATCCCCACGTTGGGGTCACCGGCGAGGTCGCCGTCGTCCACAACGGCATCATCGAAAACTTCCTCCAACTGCGACAGGAACTGGAGGCCGAGGGACGGTGCTTCGCCTCCGAGACCGACACTGAGGTGGTGGTGCACCTGGTCGAGGGGTACATGGCGGGCGGGGCTGACCTGGAGACGGCGGTGCGCCGGGCGCTGACCCACGTAAAAGGGGCCAACGCCTTCGTCTTCCTCAGCAGCCGCGAACCCGACCGCATCGTTGCCGCTCGCCTGGGCAACGCTGGTGGCCTCACCATCGGGATAGGAGAGGGAGAAATGTTCGTCGCCTCCGACATCCCCGCCATCCTGGAGCACACCCGCCGGATGATCTTCCTCGAAGACCGGCAGATGGCAGTGGTGACTCGGGACGGGGCGCGGGTGACGACGCTGAGTGGCGAGCCGGTCACAGCAGAGGTGCACACCATACCCTGGGACCCCGTGGCAGCGGCCAAGGGGGAGTTCCGTCATTTTATGCAGAAGGAAATCTACGAGCAGGCCCGCTCCGTCACTGATACCATCCGCGGCCGGGCCGACTTCGACGCCGGGCGGGTGCGACTGGAGCATCTGGAATTGACGCCGGAGAAGGCATGCTCGTTGGAGAAAGTGATTATCGTCGCCTGCGGCACCTCGGCCTACGCCGGCCTCGTGGGCAAGTTCATTCTGGAGGCGCTGGCCCGCGTGCCGGTCGAGGTGGACTACGGCTCCGAGTTCCGCTACCGCGACCCCATCATCAATGAGAACACTGCCGTGCTGGCCATCACGCAGAGCGGTGAGACGGTGGACACGTTGGCAGCGATGGAAGAGGCGCGGGCGAAGGGAGCAGGGCTGTGGAGCATCGTCAACGTCATCGGCAGCCAGGCGATGCGCCTCTCCGACGGCTACATCCTGATGCACGCCGGCCCAGAGATTGGCGTGGCTTCGACCAAAGCGTTCACTGCTAGCCTGGTGGACCTCTACCTGTTGGGCTGCTATCTGGGGGAACTGCGCGGCGTGCTAGAGAGAGCGCAGTTGCGGCATCTGGTGAACGACCTGGCCCGACTGCCGGACATGGTGGGTCGCACTCTGAACCACGGCGACGAATACGAGCAACTGGCTAATATCTTCTACGATCGGGAGCATTTCCTGTACCTGGGCCGGGGCATCAACTATCCCATCGCTCTGGAAGGGGCGCTTAAACTGAAAGAGATTTCCTACATCCACGCCGAGGGCTATCCGGCCGGGGAGATGAAACACGGCCCTATCGCGCTCATTGACGAGGCGATGCCCGTCGTCACCATCGCCGTACGCGACCATGTCTACGACAAGATGGTGAGCCAGGTCGAGCAGGTCAAAGCGCGAGGTGGCATCGTAATCGCACTGGCGACGGAAGGGGACGAGGACATCACAACCAAGGCTGACTACGTGCTCTACGCCCCACCGACGCCGCCGCTGCTTTCACCGGTGGTCAATGTCGTGCCGCTGCAATTGCTGGCGTATCATCTGGCAGTGCGGCGAGGCTGCGACGTGGACCAACCCAGAAATCTCGCGAAGAGTGTTACCGTGGAGTGAATATGCACATCGTGATGGTCGGCCCCTTCGGGCTGCGGCCCGATGGTTGCTTTCTCATAGCCGGTGGGGTAT
>QMOC01000216.1 GCA_003648085.1 Chloroflexota bacterium | reverse complement strand
ACCAATCTACCGACCCCTGCCCCTCGAAACCACCCCAGTGTCCGCCGTAATCCCTCTTCGAGCGCTATTTGGGCTTCGAAGCCAAGCACCTCCCGCGCACGGGTCACGTCGGGCACGCGGCGGCGCGTCTCCTCGAAGTCCGGCCCGTAAGCAGTCTCATAAGGTACATGGACGATTTCCGACGCCGAGCCGGTCAGTCGCCGGATCAGAGCGGCCAGTTCGAGGATCGTCGTCTCCCGATTGGAGCCGATGTTGAAGACCTGCCCAACGGCCTCCTTGACCGTCGCCGCCAGGATCGTGCCCCTGATGGTGTCGGCGACGTAGGTAAAGCAGCGGGTCTGTTGCCCGTCGTCGTAGATCGTCAACGGCTCGCCGCGCAGCGCCTGGGTGAAAAACCTGGCGATGACGCTGCCGTAGCCACGGGGGTCGAGCCGGGGGCCATAGGCGTTGAAATAGCGCACGATGGCGACGGGTAGCCCCTTTTTGGCATAGGCCAGCGCGAAGTACTCGTCAATCGCCTTGGCGTCGGAGTATGACCAGCGGCCCACGGTCGTCGGGCCGAGGATGCGGTCATCGTCCTCGCCGAGCGGCACGGCAGTGGACTTGCCGTAGATTTCGGAACTGGAAGCGATGACGGTCTTGACCCAGTACTTGAAGGCCAACTCCAGTACGTTTTCCGTGCCGCGCACGTTGGTGACAATGGTGCCCAGGGGATCTTCAACGACGTACTTGGGGCCAACGACGGCTGCCAGGTGGTAGATCAGGTCGGCCTGGCGGACGAGGCGCTCCAGCGTCGTCACGTTGAGGATGGTATCATTGACAAAGTGAAAGTGCTCGCTCTCCAGGTGGTGTTCGATATTGGCGATTTTGCCCACCGAGAGATTGTCGAGTACGGTGACCTCGTGCCCCTGCTCCATGAGCACATCCACGAGGTTAGAGCCGATAAAACCGGCGCCGCCGGTGACGAGAATGCGCACAGTATTGCCTCCTCATTGGGACGGCAGAAGCCGCCCGACTTGGCTAAAGACCCTTCTGAGTTAAACTTATCTTACCTCCAGGTGAACCAAAAGTCAAGCCTATGGCGCCGGCCCCTCCGTAACATCCGGCGGAACGGCATCGAGTTATTGTTCTCTTCATAGATCGGCCGTCCCATCAATCCCCACGCTCTGTCCTTACCGCACAGCATCGTACACCGCCTCTGTTTCGGCTGCCGCCCGCTCCCACGAGAACCGCGCCGCCTGGCCGAAACCGCGCTGCCGTAGGTCGGCACGCAGGTCGGCATCGCGTAGCAGAGTGCGAATCGTTTCAGTCATCGCTTCCGTGTCGGTCGGGTCGAAGTAGAGCACCGCCTCGGCGCCGATTTCGGGGATGCTGGAGGCGTGGGAGGCCGCCACGGGTGTGCCACAGGCCATCGCCTCCAGCACCGGCAGGCCGAAGCCCTCGTAGAGGCTGGGGAAGACCAGCGCCTGCGCTCCGGCGTAGATGGCCGGCAGGTCGGCGTCGGGCACGTAGCCGGGGAAGTGGACAGCGTCATGGGCCGGCGATTGCTCCAGACGGGCGAAGAAGTCACCGTACAGCCAGCCCCGCCTCCCCACGATGACCAGCCCATCGGTCAGCCCCTCGGCGTGGGCCGCCTCAAAGGCGACCAGCAGACGTGTCAGGTTCTTGCGCGGCTCGATGGTGCCGACAAAGAGCAGGTAGCGCGCCGGCAGGCCGTAGCGGGCGCTGACAGCGGCTACTACTTCCGGCGGCCGGGGACGGAAGCGGGGGTCGGCTGCCTCTGGGATCACCGTGATCTTCTCCGGCGGCAGGCCGTAGGCAATGATGAGGTCACGCCGGGTGCACTCGGAGACGACAATGATGCGGGTGGCCCGGCGACAGTAGAGGGGGAGGCTCAGGTTCAGGTACCAGCGGTTGAGGGGCTTGTGGTGGGACGGCAGATGGCGGAAGATGAGGTCGTGAACAGTGAGGACGGTGGGGATGGTGCGCAGCGGGAGCAGGAGGTGCTCGGTGGCGTGAAAGAGTGCAGCCTCGGGCAACAGATAATCGAAGCCGACGCGAGACAGTTGCCCCAGCAGGACGAGCATGCGCCACGGCTTGTAGCCCAGGGCGACGGTGCAGGTGGGCAGATGCTCCAGGCCGGCCAGGGGTTCCACCCCCCGCTCGCGGTTGTAGAACAGCCCGTAGCGTTCCGGATGGGCGGCAACGAGGGCACGGGCCAGGCTCTCGGCGTACCTGCCCAGCCCGGCGCGACGGTGTACGGCTGCGGAGACGTCCAGGTATATTAGACGCACTTGAAAAATGTTGAGAGGATACCCCCTTCCCCTCCGATTGGGAGGAGAAGGGGGCATGGGGAATGGGGTAAGGTTATCCGAGTTTCTCCTTGAAAGCCTCCGTCAGCGCAGGCACCACTTTGAACAGGTCGTTGACGATGCCATAGTGGGCCAGTTTGAAGATCGGCGCTTCGGGGTCTTTGTTAATGGCGACGATGACCTTGCTGGTGCGCATGCCGGCCTGATGCTGGATCGCGCCGGAGATGCCGCAGGCGATGTAAAGGTCGGGGCTGACGGTCTTGCCGGTCTGGCCGACCTGATGCTCGTAGGGAATCCAGCCCGCGTCCACGGCGGCGCGGGAGGCCCCCAGCGCGGCCCCTAGCACCTGCGCCAGTTCGCGCAGTGGCTCGTAGCCCTCCGGCCCACCGACGCCACGCCCGCCGGAGACGATGATGGCCGCGTCGGTCAGGCTCACCCCACCCTTAGTTTCCTTGAAGCCGGTCACTTTGGAAGGAATCTCATCCTCGGCCAGAACCGGCTCCACCCGCGTCACCTCACCGCTGCGGGAGGAGTCGGGCTCCGGCTTGGGGAAGGCGCGCACGCGGGTGGTGAAGATTTGCGGGCGCCGCTCGGGTATGACGCACCGAGAGAGCAACTTGCCCGCATAGATGGGGCGCGTGGCGACCAGTTGGCCGTCCTCGAACTCCAGCGCAGTGCAGTCGGCGATGCAGCCGGTGTCCAATTCCACCGCCAGGGCAGGTCCCAACTCGCGCCCGCGGAAGGTCGCGCCGATGAGGACGACGGCGGGCTCGGCCTCACGCACCACTTTGGCCAGCAACGCAGCCTGCGGCTCGACGCGGAAGTCGGCCAATGTCGCGTCCTCGGCCAGGAGCACCCTGTCGGCCCCGTAGGAGATGGCCTCCTGCGCCAGGGGTTCGATCCCTTGCCCGCCGAAGACACAGGCGGTCACGTCGCTCCCCAGTTCGTCCGCCAGTCGGCGGGCGAGGCCCGCGGCCTCCCAGGAAGCGGCTGTGGGATGGCCACTGAACTGTTCTACCCAGACGAAGATGTCGTTGCTCATGGCATCGCCTCCTAGATCACCTTCTCGGCCAGCAGTTTCTCGACCAGGATGCGCGCAGTCTCCGCGACCGTCTCACCCTCGATGATCTCGGCCTCGCCCTCGCGCACCGGCGGCATAAAGATCTGCGGCCAGCGGACGGCGGAACCGGCTGCGCCCACCTTATCGGCCTCCGCGCCGATGTCGGCCAGCGTCCAAAGAGGATACTCCATCCGGGCCGCCTTACGGATGCCGATGAAGGAGGTGTAGCGTGGCTCGTTGATGCCCTTGGTCGTGCCGACCACGGCGGGCAGCGGGGCCGACACCACCTGCCGTCCCTCCTCCAGCAGCCGCTCGACGGTGATGGTCCTCCCATCGGGGTCCAATTCGGCGATCTTGATGGTGTACATCAGAGAGGGATAGCCCAGCCGCCTGGCGACAGCCGGACCGGTCTGCCAGGTCTCGGCGTCAATCGCCGACTTGCCGAAGAGGACCAGGTCCACGTCACCCATCTTCTCGATGGCTCTGGCCAGCACGTAACTGGTAGCGAGGGTGTCGGAGTCGGCGCAAGATTCTTCCCAGATGCGGATAGCCTCGTCACAGCCCATCGCGATGGCGTGTTTCAGGGCCTCCAGCGCCTCCTCCGGCCCCATCGAGATGACGGTGACGGTCCCACCATACTTCTCGCGGAGCAGCAGAGCCTCCTCCACGGCGTACTCGTCCCAGGGGTTGATGATGAGTGGCGATTCCCCCCAAGAGACGTTGCCCGCCTCGTCCACCGACATCTTGGCTTCCGAGTCGGGTGTGTGTTTGGTACATACTACGATGTGCAAGGTTCACCTCCTGAACTAATTTATCACGTATTATTTACAGGGACATACCACCCCACTGTGCGGTTCGACCGCTTGAGATATTTCTGCGCCACACGCTGCACGTCTTCGACGGTGACGGCGCTGAGGTTGGCGATGTAGTTTTCGAACCAGGTGTAATCGGCGAAGACCTCGCTGAAGCCCATCCACAGCGCCTGCCCGGTGATAGATTCGCTGGAATAGGCGAACTGCGCTTTGGCCTGTTTGATCGCTTTGGTCAGTTCCTCCGGCGTGATCGACTCGGCAGCCACGCGCGCCAGTTCTGCCTCCAGCGCCTCCTCCACCTCGGCCGGAGTACGGCCGGCACGCACAATGGCCGAGAGACTGTAGACGAAGGGGTCAACGGTCGGGATCAGAGAGCCGGATACGGCGGTCGCCAACTCGGTCGCCACCAGCGTCCTGTAGAGGCGGCTGCTCTTGTTGGTCAGGCCGCCGCCGAAGAAGGTCAGGCCACTGGCCCCGGTGAGGGTGGCGTCGAGCACGGTCATAGCGAAGAAATCGGGCTCGTGGACGGTGGGAGCGCGGAAGACTATCTGAAGGTAAGCGACGTTGCCCTCCCCTTCGACGATTACCCGCCGCTCCCCTCTCTGCGGGGGCTCGACGGCCGTCACCGGTGGAACGTCCTGGTTATCCGAAATCGCGCCAAAGTGCTTCTCAACCAGCCGCAACATTCCATCGGCGTCAAAGTCACCTACCGCGACGGCCAGCGCATTGTGGGGCGCGTAATAGGTGCGGTAGTGGGCGTAGAGTTGGTCGCGGGTCATCGTCTCCAGGTCGCACATGTGACCGAGGGTATCGGTGCCATAGGGGTGCACGCGGAAAGCGGCCGCCATCAACTCCTCGTTGAGCAGAAACTCCGGGTTGTTCTCGGCCCCCTGCCGCTCACTGATGATGACAGTGCGCTCAGCGGCGACCTCGTCGGGGTCGAAGAGCGCGTTGACCATACGGTCGGCCTCAATGCGCAGCGCCAACTCGATGCGGTCGGCAGGCAACGTGGCGAAGTAGGTGGTGAAGTCGTACCAGGTCATGCCGTTGAAGGTACCCCCCTCGCGGGCGATGGCCTTCTCCGCCACGCCTTTGGGGAACGTGGGCGTCCCTTTGAAGAGCATATGCTCCACCCAGTGGGAGATGCCGGTGATCCCCAGATGCTCGTTGCGACTCCCCACTCGATACCAGGTCCAGAAACTGGCCACGGGGGCGGTGTGCGTCTCTTTGATGAGAACCTCCAGGCCGTTGTCTAACGTTGTTTTGAGAACGCTCACGATGACCTCCAATT
>QMOC01000215.1 GCA_003648085.1 Chloroflexota bacterium | reverse complement strand
GTGCCGATGGGTCGAAGCGCATCTCGACCTCGTAGGTCTGCTCATCGTACACCACGGGCTTTTCTGGGACAAGCCCCTCCGCCTGGTCGGACCCTATTTCCGGCGAGTGAAGGCGCTCGTCGTCGGCGGCTGCGGCCTCTACGCCGTCCATCTGCCGTTGGACCTCCATCCCGAGGTGGGCAACAACGCCGAACTGGCACGTGTGCTGGGGTTGCAGGACACCCGCGCTTTCGGCAAGTATCACGGCAGTGAGGTCGGCATCGGCGGTGTGCTCGACCCGCCTCTCCCGCTGGACACACTGATCGAGCGCTTGACCCAGGCTATCGGCGAGCCCCCCCTGCGCGTCCTCGCGCACGGGCCGGAAGAGGCCTCGCAGGTGGGGTGCATCTCCGGTGGAGCGGCGATGATGATGGACCAGGTCGCAGGCGCCGGCTTCGACACCTTCGTCACCGGCGAGACGAGTCACACCTTCTTCCACTATGGCGTCGAGTGGGGCCTCAACGTCATCTACGGCGGCCACTACGCCACTGAGACGCTGGGCGTGAAGGCGTTGGCCCGTCACCTGGAAGGGAAGTTCGGCCTGGAGACGCTGTTCCTCGACGTGCCCACCGGGTTGTAGGAGCACAAGCCAGCGCCGTCTCTTCAGGGCGGCGCTGACCGTAACAGGCCGCTATTCCTCAAAAGCCAGCAGATAATCCAGGAGATCATCCAGTGCAGCGGTGGCCAGGCAACAGCACTTATCGGCCCCGCCGTAGTAGACGTAGAGCGTCCCATCCCGGACTACCGCCCCCTCCGGGAAGACGACGTTGGGCACGTCACCGACCCTCTCGTACTCCTCCTCTGGCTCCAGAATGGGGTGCGGCGAGCGGGCGATGACCCGGCTGAGGTCCTCCAGGTCCAAAAGCGCCGCCCCGGCCCGGTAGATGTGGTTGACGTCCACTCCATGGTATATCAGAAGCCACCCGGCCTCGGTCCTGATGGGCGGCGGCCCGGCCCCGATCTTCTTTGCCTCCCACTCGTATTTGGGTCTCATAATGGTGAACTCCTCTAGAGAGGCCCTGTACGCACTCCAGAAATCCTCTCTGGGGTTAAGCAGTTGCTCCAGGCTCTCGAAATATACGATCTGGATGTTGGGCATCACCCGATGGAGCATGGCTATGCGGCCCCCGACGAGTTCCGGGAAGATCACCGTATCCTTATCCTCAAGGTCGGGTATCACCACGCCGTGTTTGTGGAACGTGCGCAGGTCCTTCGTCGAAGCCAGTGCCACCCGGCCTCCGGTGCCGGAGAAGGCCGGAGCGGAGAGTGCGGTGTAGGTGATCAGGTACAGAGCCTCTCCCTCAACCTCCAGGTGGGTCACACGGGGATCCTCGCAACCGAATCTCTCGTATTTCTCCTGCGGCTCGATCACCGGATGCGGGAAGCGGGTGAAGTGACGCCCATCCTCGCTGACGGCGCAGCCGATGGAGGAGACGTAGTTGTCGTACCCTGGTCCATCGGGCTTCCTGGTGTAGCCCTGCGGTATCGCTCGGTATAGCAGGTAAGTCGAGCCGTCCACGCCCACCGTGGCTCCGCAATTGAAGACCGCGCCGGCTTCCCATTCGCTTTCCGGGTTGGCTTCCAGGACGGGGTTGTGTGTGTAGCGAATCAGTTTCACGTCTTCAGTCCACCTCATTTCAGGGAATTGATGAGTTCGTCGAGGCGCACGCTGGCGACGCAGCAGACCTTGTCGGCCCCGCCGTAGAAGATGATGAGTTCGTCGCCGATGACAGCCGCCCCTTCGGGAAAGACAACGTTGGGGACATCGCCCTCCTTCTCGTACTCCTCCTCCGGTTCCAGGATCGGCTCCGGAGTGCGGGCGATGACCTTCCAAGGTTCCTCCAAATCCAGGAGCGCCGCCCCCGCCCGGTAGACGCGGTGGGGGTCAACACCGTGGTAGATGAGCAGCCAGCCGGCATCGGTCCTGATGGGCGGCGGCCCGGCGCCGATCTTCTTGGCCTCCCAGGGTTGCTCCGGTTCCATGATCACCTTGTGGCCGTACATCCTGCCGGGGAGGTCGTCGAGGAAGGCGAACCACATGCTGGGCCGTTCCACTGGATAGCCCGGGCCGATCCAGTTACTCGGCCTATGGATAGCGGCGTATTTGCCTCGAATCTTCTCCGGGAACAGCACCACGTCCCGCTCGTCGGCGTGGTAGGGGGTGATGACGCCCAGCCGTTCGAAATCCTCGAAGCCCCTCACCCTGGCCAGGGCGGTGCGGGTAGCGGCCTGCATTGGCTTGGGGATGCCCAGCCTTCTCCGCACGGCCCCCGGTGGAGAGGGGGTGGGCGTGATCACGTAGGTCATATAAACTACGCCCTCAATTTCGGTGAGCCTGGCATCCTCGATGGACATCTCCCACAACTTGAGGTCGGGTCCGAATATTGGCTCCTCTGGCCGCTCCACGAGATTGAGGCCTTCGTCGAAGACGGCGTAGCCCAGATGGGAAGCGTAGTGGACATAGTCGCCCACGGCCCGGTAGAGGACGTGGATTTTGCCGCCTTTGTAGAGGGCGGCGCAGTTGAAGACGGCCACCGATTCCCAGTCGTCCCCTCGGGGTTGCAGGATGGGGTTACCTTTATAACGTCTCAGCCTCATCTTCTTCATTGTCTCTATCCTGCTCCTTAATTGTACTTTTGCTACCGGACACTTTTTCGGGTAGGGCGGTTTTGCTAACCGCCACCTGGGTCGGATACGCAAATCCGACCTACTTTTTCGGGTAGGGCGGTTTTGCTAACCGCCATCTGGGTCGGATACGCAAATCCGACCTACTTCTGGATCATGAACGAGGTTCAGACAGCGCCCCAAACGTCGCAAGTCCTTCACCTCCCAAAAGTGTCCAGTAGTGAAATTGTACTTCCAGGTCACAGCGTATGCAACAGTTCGATGAACTGCTTCGCGATGTTCTCAGCGGAGTTTTTCTCCACAAATTCCTCGGCCGCTGCCTGGCTCTCCCGATATCGCCCCCCCTTCGCGAAGACGTCCAGCAAGAGTTCTCTGAGTTCCCTTCTATCCCCGTACTTCAACACCTCTTGCTCAAACGGCCAGAAGTAATCCGAAATCCTCGGGGCCAGGATGGGACAGCCCGCCCCCAGGCATTGATAGGCCGTGCTGGAGAGAATGCCTATCTCCTGCGGGGCGGTGGACATCTTGTGCAGGATGAGGGCGTCGGCGGCGAAGAGGTACTGGTCGAACAAAGAGTGGGGGAAGAACACCTCTCGCCGCACCCTCGTCTGCGGGTAATCGGCCCCGATGTCACGGTTGGTCAGAACCAGGAATAGGACGTCCTCCAGGTCGGGGTCGGGCAACTGGGGGAGGTACGGTTGGTAACTGCGGCGGCAGAAGACGACCACGATTCTCCTGTCCGGCGGCAGGCCCAGTTTGCGCCGGGCCTCGACCTTGTCGCCTCGGCGGCGGGGGAAGCAGGGGAAGGGGATATAATGGGCGGTCTCCCCGTAAATCCGCTTCAAAAAGCCCTCCTGCCGCAGGTCGAAGTAGACCACGGCGTCCCAGTCGTGCTGGTAGAAGGCCGGGTCGGGCGAGGGGGCGTTGTCGTGCACCACGTGCACCGTTTTCGCCTTCTTCTTGATGAGCGGGAAGATCTTGGCCAGTCCGTTCTTGGGCAGCATCCCCAGGTCCTGGACGATGAAGAAGTCGTAGTCGGCACTCAGGATGGGGCGCGGGTCGAGAAAGTTCGTGCCGGTGGACTGCCCGAAGCAGCGCGTGACAAAGGGCTCGTCCTCGGCCGTGATCTCCTCGCCGTGGTAGTCGTCCCTGAGGAAGGTGAAGACCCGCAGTTCGTGGCCCATCTGAATCCATGCCTTCCCGATGGGCTCGGCGTGGATGGCGACGCCGGAATCGGTGTTCCAGGCGGTCATCATGGCGATTTTGGTCATTGTCTCCTCAGACTCTTGCGGAAGAAGATCTCCCCGATTCCTCCCTCGTTTATGCCAGCGATAAAGCCACACTCTTCGAAGCCGACGTGCCGGTGCCATGCTTGCGGCTCTAGCTCATTGGCCTGTGAAGAGCTATACAACGCTGTGTGCCCCTGTTCACGCAGGACGTTTTCCAGATAGCGCAGCATGGCCCTGCCGATGCCCTCGCGGCGTTGATCTTCCACCACCCAGATGAGGGCGATGTAGGGCACAATGGACCACAAATATTCGATCCGCAGATAGCCGACCAACCGCCCTGCCTTTTCCGCCACAATAATCTCGCGCTGTTCTATTTTGCGTTTGATGACCTCCGCCGACATGGTCGGGTGATCCAGAGCGATGCACCCATCCAGGTCCACCTGATTGGCAAATCTGACTTCGATCTGGTCAGCCATGCTGTGACGCTCCTTTGCGTGCCCGGATGATGAGCGTGTACGGCAGCCTGCGCATCACCTTGTACTCCTGAGAGCTGACATCGAATAGTCCCACATAGGGGAAGCGAGCCAACTCCTCGTCAGAAGCGCCCTCAACGTCGGCCACGTTCTGCTCCACCAGCCGTTCCAGCACAAAGCCGGCCTCGATCAACTCGTTGACGATCTGGGCCAGAGTGCGCAGGTGGCCCCGCATCCGGGCTGTGGTGCCGTCCTCGTAGGTCCAGTCCCACTCCTCCACTGCGGGCCACGTGGCGTAGTCCCCGATCTCAGGTGCGTCTGGGTCGCCAGCCAGGTGCCAGCCCACGGCCTGGAACCAGGGATGTGAGAGGCAGAAGACGAACAGGCCGCCCGGTTTCAGCACGCGCCATACCTCATCGTAGGCCTGCCGCAGGTCGGTCACGTAGTCGAAGGCATAGGAGGAAAGAGCGATGTCGAAGTAACCATCGGGGAAACCGCTCAGGTCCTCAGCCACGCCTTCAGCGAATTGTACCTCAACCCCGTTCTTGAGCGCAAGTCGCCGGGCGTGGGCGATCTGGGCTGGCGAAGGGTCCACGCCGATGCAGGTGGCGCCCAGTTTGGTCAGGGCGATAGCGTTCTGGCCGCCGCCGCAGCCAATCTCGATGGCCCGCTTGCCCGCCACGTCACCCAGCAGGCCCAGTTCACGCTCGCCGGGGGCCAATGGGCCGTAATGCACGTCGTCGGTGGAGATGCGCGTGCTGGCCTGGTAATGTGCGGAGATGGTATCCCAACTGCGGCGGTTCAGTGCGATTGTCTCAGGATTGTACATTTCACTCAGGCTGTAAAAGCACAGGCGGTGCGGCGGCGGTCAGGGCGCCGCTGCACCGCCTTTACCCCCTTGCCATACCTACGGAGTTAAGACAGGGCTGTTCTACTCTTGATTCTCGTCCTCCCGCTTGACCGGGGTGGGCTCCTGGCGCTCCGAAAGGCGGTGGGTGCCCGTTTACCCACCCACCGCCTTTCGGAGCGCCAGAAGCCCACCCCGGTCAAGCGGGAGGACGAGAATCAAGCGTAGAACAGCCCTGTCTTAACTCCGTAGGTATGGCAAGGGGGTACAGGCGGTGC
>QMOC01000214.1 GCA_003648085.1 Chloroflexota bacterium | reverse complement strand
GTTGAGGGCAAACATATCGCCCCGGAAGCCACGGGCCAGGACGTGCGCGAGGAAGCCGGGCAGCGTCGCCAGGTCGGGTGGGGCCAGGGGAGCGGAGGCCGCGCCGCGCAGGGGCAGGTAGACGAGCACAAGCAATCCGAGGGCGAAGGCAACAATGGGCTTGAGCCAGCGGCGTGGTTGGCGCAGGAGGGCGGGGTCAACGAGGACCAGGTAGAGGATGAAGACGGAGGCGGGAAAGATGAGGGAGGGGTGGTGAGTAAGACCCAAAGATAGGGCCGCTGCGAGGATGATGAGATGATGATCGTGAAACGTGCAACGTGAAACGTGAAACGCGATTAGGGCGTAGAGGCAGAGGGCGGTGAAGAAGGCGACGAGGGGACGGATGCTGGCGGTGGTCGCCGTGGCCCAGAAGGTGGTGGCCGAGCCAAGGGCCAGCGCGGCCGCCAGCCCACCCCAGGCGGAGCCGGTCATCCGGCAGGCGGTGTGGAACACGAGGGCCACGGTAGCGGCGGCAGTGACGGCCGAGAAGAGATTGACGCGCCAGGCGGGATTGGGTCCCAGGGGCAGGTGGGCGAAGAGCCAGCCCAGCATGGTGTAGAGCGGGTAGCCGGGCGGGTGGGCCACACCGGCGGTGGCGGCAACCAATTGGAATTCGCCAGAATCGGCGGGGAGGACGTCGGGGAGAAGGGCGGCGGTGTAAATGAACAATGAGACAATGAACAATGAAACAATGACCAAATGGCGGATTGCAGATTTGGGGTTTGGGATTTGGGATTTGCTCATTGGGATGGATGTTCGAGTTGCCACAGCCGCTCGGCCAGGGCGCGGAGTTCGTCGTAGCCGTAGCGACACCGGTCGGTGACGGCGCGGGCCAGACTCTCCGGCACGGCCTCGATGCCGTTGAACGCGCCGCTGATAGCCCCGGTGATCGCGCCTGTGGTATCTACGTCACCGCCCTGGGCGATGACGAAGCCCACCGCCTCGCAGTAGTTGGCAGGGGTGCGCAGGAAGGCGTAGAGACAGACGAGGACGGTGGGGATGACGAAGGGGCTGATACCAGGCCAATCGGGCCGCTGTCCGGGGGGAAGCCCTGCGCGGCGGATCTCCTGCACAGCAGCGGACTCGTCCGTCTCCAGCCAGCGCGGTAGGTGCTCAATGAGGGCGGCGAACCCGGCATGGTAGGGACGCGCCAGCCCGGCGACGAAACCGATGAAGGGGCTCGCGTCTATCGTGTTGTGGCTGACGGCGTAGGCGACGGCAGCGGAGATGGCGACCGCCCCGGCCAGGCAGCGCGGGTCGGTGTGGGTGATGCGGCTCACGTCGGCGGCGGCCTGGGCCAATGCAGTCGGGTCATCGTAGAGCCACAGCCCCAGGGGTGCGGTGCGCATCGCGGAGCCGTTACCGGCCTGAGGAGCCGGGGTGCCCGATTCGCGCCACGAAATGCCCGCCATCAGGCGGAGGACTGCGGCGGTCGTAGCGCCCCCTCGTCCGACAATCTCACCATCCCGCCAGAGGGGAACGAAGCGGGCCGCGATGTCCTCGGGGTCCACCCGCCCCCGCTCGACCAGCGAGGTCAGGATAGCGCGCATCATCTGCGTGTCGTCGGTGTACTGGCCGGGCGGGAAGAGGCCGCAGGGATGAGGGGTGAAGTGGTCGGGGAAGGGGGTGACGGTGGTAGCGGTCTGCTCCGCAGGCCACCCCTCGACCGGGAAACCTAACGCATCGCCGACCGCCTGGCCCAGGATGCAGCCGACAAAGCGGTCAATGGATGGGGGCACCATACGACTACCCGCCGGTCTCTTTAATCAACGCTAGGGAGGTTTTCGGCATTAGTGTAAGTGCTGCTCACAGCGACTTCCTACCGGCGCATTTCCGACAAGAGTTCCGTGCTGGTCAGGGGTGAACGCCACCCCCGGCCGATCTCCTCGCCCAGCCTGGTCAATTCTTCCCAAGCAGCCGCGACCGGCTCGCCGGTGATGGGCGTACTAGTCGCCCCGGTTTCCTCCAGCGGCATCAGCAGGCCCACCGGTCGTCCCCGGTAGGTGATCACATATCGAGCGCGACGCTCTCGTACATCCCGGATAATCTCCGAGGCACGGGCTTTCAACTCTCGCACACCAACGTCGGGCATAGCATCCCCTTCATCAACAGGTGCAGTCTCTCACGTGACCACGTTATACTCGGAGCGGGAAGTTTGTCAACTCGGAAGCCGCAATTTAGCCCACTGCCTCCTGGTATGCCGCCAGCGTCTCGCGCACGGTGCGCTCCCAGGAAAAGCGAGTCGCCTGGGCCAGCGCACGGCGGCTCAGTTCGGCGCGAAAGTCCCCATCGGTCGCCAATCGGATGAGCGCATCCGCCATCCCCCCTGCGTCATCCGGCGGCAGCAGCACTCCCGCATCGCCGACGACTTCAGGGATGGAGGAAACGTCGCTGCCCACGACGGGTGTGCCACAGGCCAGCGCCTCCAACACCGGCAGGCCGAAGCCCTCATAGCGGCTGGGGAAGATGAAGGCCACCGCGCCCCGGTAGAATGCGGGCTTATCGGCCTCGTCCACGAAGCCAACGAAACGCACGCCTCGCTCGTCTATCCCCTGCTCACGGGCCAACCGGCGTGGGTCGGGCGCGAAGGGGGTATCCCGTTCCGGCAGACGGCCGGCGATGACCAGCGGGCACGCAGCACCGATGACCGGCCCGGCCCGGCGGTAGGCTCGCAGCGCCGTGGCGACGTTCTTGCGCACGTCGAAGCCGCCCAGGTAGAGCACGTACCGCTCTGGCAGGCCGTAGCGTGCACGGATTGGTGCGTCATCGGGAGCGGGGATCGGGGTGTAGCGTTCGTCGGCGGCCAGGTAGACGACGCGCACACGCTCGGCCGGCAACCCCAGGTGGGCGATGATGTCCCGCCGGGAGGCCTCCGAATCGGTGAGGACGAGAGCAGCACTTCGGGCGGCGGCGCTGACGAGCGCGGTGTAGAGCCGCACCAATGGCCCGCCCCGATATTCGCGCAACAGCAGCGGGATCAGGTCGTGGATGGTGACGACAGTAGACACCGAAGGCACGAGCGGCGGCGCCCAGTAGGGCACGTGGGCCACCTCGGCCTCCAGACGGCGGCAGGCGCGGGGGAAAGCGACCTGTTCAAAACAGACTTTTCTCAGGCTGCCTGTTTCGGGTTTCGGGTTCGAGGCTTCAGGTTGCGGATGACCTGAAACTTGAGACTTGAAACCTGCAACCTGAAACCCCCACCCCTTGGGCGCAACTAGCATAACTTCCAAGCCTGGTTCCATGGCGACCAAATGCTCCACCAGCCGCCGCGTGTACTGCCCGCTGCCGGTGGTGGGGCTATCCCAGAACCAGGCGTTGACGGCGACGCGCATCAGCAACCCTCGTAGAGATGCTGCCGGCGTATGTAGGCTTCGACAGTAGGCGGGGCCAGATAGCGCAATGGGAGACCCTCGCGCACGCGCCGTCGCAGATCGGAAGCGGAGATGTCCAGGCGCGGCACATCGAGCCAGACCAACCGCTCACGGATACCCGGCACCATCCGCTCCAACGCCGCCAGGTCAGGCTCATAGCCAGGGCGTCGCATCACCCCTAGCCGGGCCTGCCGCACAATGCCGGCCGGGTCGCGCCAGGTGAGGAACTCGGCCAGGCTGTCCCCACCCATCAGGAAGTACAATTCCGCGCCGGGGTACTCCTGCTGCAAGAGGGCCAATGTCTCAACCGTGTAGTGAGGGCCGGTGCGATCCAGGTCCACGCGGGAAAGGAGGAAGGCCGGGTTATCAGCGATGGCCGCCTCCACCATTGCCACGCGGTGGTGGGCCGGTGTGATGGGACGGCTGGGCTTGTGGGGCGGTTGTCTGGCCGGGACGAAGAGGACCCGATCGAGCCGGAGTTGCACACGACCGTTCTCGGCCAACGCCAGGTGCCCGTAGTGCGGCGGGTCAAAGGTGCCGCCCAGGACGCCGAGGCGCAAGACGCCACGCTTCTCACTCATCACCAGCACCCACCAGCGGCTTGACCACGTACAGCCAGGTGCGGATACCAAAGAGCCACTCGGTCAGCCACTCCTCGCTCCGTCTCTTCAGCCGAAAGCCGAAACGCTCGTAGAGGCGCCGAGCAGGGTTGGAGGCCGCCACGTGCAGGGATAAACTCCCCTTGCCACGCGCCCGCGCCCACCCTTCGGCGCTCTGCAGAAGTTTCCACCCGATGCCCCGACCTCTGAAGCCGACGGCCACGGCGACGTTACTCACGTAGGCCGTGTTCCAGACCGTCGCTCCGTGCAGCAGCACCAACCCGACAGTGGCTCTCAAAGTATGGAGCGGGCCGATCTCCCGCAGCATAATCTGCAGTTGCCCCCAGAGGTCACGCAATCGTTCACGCCGCGCCGAAAGTTCAAGCATACCGACCACCTGTCCCCCCACCTCGGCCACAAACAGCGCACACAGTCCCCGTTCGAGCCTCAGCCGCTCTATCTGCGCTATGACGCGAGGCGCACGATCCATCTGGCTTCCAAAAACGACGCCAAACTTAGGGGTGAAACCCTCGACCAGGATCTCGCCCACGCGGGGCATGTCTTCGACTGCAGCCGGGCGCACCACGACCCCTGGCTTGGGCTTTGGGCTTTGGGCCTGGGGATCTGTCATTCCTCCCACACCAACTCCCTATCGCCGATGCGGACAGCATCCCCCGGCTGCACGCCGGCCTCCTCCAGCGCCTGTGTGATCCCCATCCGCTCCAGCGTGCGCTCGAAACGGCGCACTGCCTCGTCCAAATTCCACACCGTCATCGCCGCCAACCGCTCCACCCCTGCACCACGCACCCGCCACCCATCCTCCTCCCGTTCAACAGTGAACGCTTCCTCGTCCTCGCCAGGCCGGAAGACGGGCAATTCCTGGGCCGGGACCTTCTCCGGCAGTTCGGCCAGCATCTGCGCGGCGCGGTAGAGCAACTCCCGTGTGCCCTCTCGCGTCAGCGCGGAGATTGCCATTGCCGGATAGCCCTGCGCTTCGAGCGCCGTCCGCACCTCCGGCCAGCGCGCCCGCACGCGGGGCTCGTCCATCTTGTTGAGCGCCACCAGTTGGGCTTTCTGCGCCAGGCCGTGGCCGAACGCCGCCAGTTCGCGGTTGATGGCGGCGAAATCCGCCAGAGGGTCGGTGGAGAGGCCATCGAGGAGATGGATCAGTACACGGGTGCGCTCGATGTGACGCAGAAACTCGTGTCCCAACCCCTTACCCTCCGACGCCCCTTCGATCAGGCCGGGGATGTCGGCCAGGACGAACTCGGTCTGGTCATCGAGCACGACGACGCCGAGGTTGGGCTGGAGGGTGGTGAAGGGGTAGGGCGCGATTTTGGGGCGTGCAGCGGTCACCGCCGCGAGGAGCGTGGATTTGCCCGCGTTGGGCATCCCCACCACACCCACATCGGCCAGCAGTTTCAGTTCCAGGCACAGCCAACGCTCCTCGCGGCGGTGACCGCTGCACGCCCCAAAATCGCGCCCTACCCC
>QMOC01000213.1 GCA_003648085.1 Chloroflexota bacterium | reverse complement strand
CTTTAATGACCTTTGTCAAGTGTGTCAGGACCCGCAACACCAGGAAGGTGAGCCACGGCGAGGGATGCTTCTTGTCGGCGAAGGACCAGCCCTTCCAGGCGCGGTACATCGAGCCAGCCGTGTGTAGGATCAATCTTCTTCTTTGACAACCTCTCCCGGCCGATCCGCCCCCCGAATTCCAGTTCTGTCACTGCCAGGTTGATGTGGCTGGGAATGATGAACAGGCGGGGAATCTGGCTCTTGAGAACGACATCCTGCAAGGGTAGAACAGGGTCGGCCAGGGCGTCGTAGGCGGGGTTGCTCTCCCGACCTGCGGTGGCCTTGCCTATCGGCGTAGCAATGTTGGGGGGTATGGGGATGTCTGGGGGTGTGACCGAACTTGTGTATGGGGGTGACGAGCAGCCCCTGGCGGCGTCAGTTAGTGGCGTCTCACCCGCGGGGCGGTCTATCGCCACATTCAATCGGCATTGTGCGCAGGTACGCAGTTGTGCGCCGCTTGCGCTCGAAGTCGCTGAAGGCCCGCTGTACCTGCTCCTCCGTGAGGCCCATCACCTGGGCTACCTCGGCGACTGGCACATTGTGCTCTTGGGCGTACCAGAGCAGATCCATCACCTCGAAGGGCAGGCGGAAGAAGAATTCTTCCTGTGAACTGTGGGCGGGATAGGTGTCGGTGGTCGGTGTGGCCTGGCGGATCTCCAGCGGTACGTCCAGGTACTCGGCCAGTTGATAGACCTGGGTCTTGTACAGGTGCCGGATGGGAGCGACATCGTAGCCGCCATCGCCCCACTTGACAAAGAAGCCCTGGTCGTGCTCGTTCTTGTTGGGCGTGCCTACCACCGCGTAGTTGCGCAACTCAGCGTGGTAGTAGAGCATGGCCATACGGCTGCGCTGTTTGAAGTTGGAGGCAGCCACGATCTGCAGGTAATCGCGTGGGTTGAGCCGTTTCGATCTCTCTTCACCCTCTGGGGTGATGATCGTCAAGTAGAAGACGTTGAGGGCATCGCTCTCCAGTACATTGCCTGGCAGCGTGATTTTGGCCTTGTAGCCGGGGTTGTATTCCGGGAAGGTACGCTTGATCGCTTCGTCGCGGCGGGCATAGCAGCCAAAACCGACGAGGGCGCCGGTCATGTCTTCGACAACGGTTTCGACGCCGAACCGGTCGGCCACCTTGCGGGCCAGCACGAGGCTATCGCGGCTAGAGTCCTTCTCGGGCATCATCACGCCGACGACGCGCTTGGGGCCGAAGGCACGGACGCAGAGGGCCAGCACCACCGATGAATCCACGCCGCCGCTGATGCCCACCACTGCCCCGGAGCGACGTAGTGTCTGGCGTACGTCTCGGCGAAGGTGGGCAGTTAATTCTTCGGTCACGGCAGCCGGGTCTATTTTGAGGACGTCTTTATGGAAAGCCATGGTTTCTCCTGTCAGTCGGTGATCAATCGGGGCCGAGGCAGAGTCTGTGAAGAGTGATGGGGGGTATGGGTCTACCCGAAAAGTTCTCGACGAATTGACGATGGAGGAGTTGGGTAGAGAGCACCCCGGCCAGGGCCATGTTGTCCCGCTCGCTGAGGGGATGTGTGCTCTGAGCCTTCTTGACCAGGCGGGCCACCGCCGGCGGGTGAAAGTATCCGGCCGCGCGGATTGCTTCCGGCGATAGCAACTCATCCACGTAGGCGGGCGCACCTGGGCCAAAGAAACTGCGGTGGATCGGTGCGCGGTAGGGTCGCTTGGCGCGGGCATAGACCGATTCCGGCAGCAGGCCCCGCATGGCCTGTTTGAGGATGTACTTTTCGTTTAGTCCACGAATTTTGAGCCGGGGCGGGATGTGCCCTGCGAACTCGATCACTCGATGATCCAGGAAGGGAAAGCGACCTTCCACCGAATGGGCCATCAGCATCCGGTCGCCTTGGGAGGAAAGCAAGTACTCCGACATAAAGATGCTGATCTCGATGTACTGTGCCCGCGCCAGCGGCGTCCAGCGCGTGAAGGCCGGGTGGTGCTGGAATCTGGCGACGGCTTCGACTGCCGGATCGTAGCCGTTGAGAGCGGCCTGGACTTCCGGCGAGAAGAAGCGCCGCAGCGGGGCAGTGTTGGCCCAGCGGATGGCGTGGGAGTAGTCGAGCCGGTCGGTTTCGGTGAGACCTTTGCGGAAGAAGGCTTCCAGGAAAGAGCCGCCGCTGCCCAGGCCCTGCACGTAAGGGTAGAGCCGCTGTAGCAGCAGCGGGCGCATGGCCGAATCGGGGTCCCGTGCCCAGAAGTGGCGTAGTTTGGCCTCCTTGAAAATGTTGTAGCCGCCCAGGAACTCGTCGGCGCCCTCGCCGGTGAGCACCACTTTGATGTCATTCTGCTGCACCAACTGCGAGAGCAGGAACATCGGCGCTGGCGAGGTGCGCAGGATGGGCCACTCGGCGTGCCAGATGACGTCGGGGAACACACGGCCCACGTCGGCCCCGGCACACTCGACGCGGCGATGGTCGGTGCCGAGAAACTCGACCATTCGCTCCTGGTGCTCGCGCTCATCGAAGGCCGGGTCGGCAAAGGCGATGGAGAAGGTCTTGAGGTAATTGCTGGTGTAGTTGCGGATGAGCGTGGTGATGGTGGACGAATCCAGCCCGCCGCTGAGGTAGGCTCCCACGGGTACGTCGGCGCGCAGGCGAATCTGGGTGGCATCCATCAGCAATTCCCGCAGGCCCTCGGCATACTCTTCGTCGGAGAGCAGCACCCCCTGCCCCTCTCTACCTTCTGGAAAACTCAACTCCCAATACCGTTCCACCGAGATCTGGCCGTCGCGGGCGGTGAGGGTGTGCCCGGGCGGCACCTCGACGATGCCCTCAAAGACGGTGCGGGGGGACAGCGTCGTCCAGAGGGTGAACACTTGAGCCAGCGAGGTCAGGTCCAGCCGGGCACTGACGGCGGGATGGGCCAGGATGGCCTTAATCTCGGAGCCGAAGATCAGAACGCCATCGGCCACGGTGTAGAACAGCGGGCGAATGCCCACCCGGTCGCGGGCCATAAACAGCGTGCCGCCGCCGGTTTCGGGCCGCCGATCCCAGATGGCGAAAGCGAACTGGCCGTTGAGGAATTCAATGCAGCGGGGGCCATACTGCTCGTAGAGGTGGACGATGACCTCGGTGTCGGAGGTGGTGGTGAAGCGGTGGCCTTGGGCCTCCAGTTCGGGCCGCAGTTCCACGTAGTTGAAAATCTCGCCGTTGAAGACGATCCACACTGTTTCGTCCTCGTTGGCTATGGGCTGCGAGCCGGTGCTGAGGTCAATGATGCTCAGGCGGGCATTCCCCAGGCCAATGCGGCTGTCGCGGTAGATGCCGAACTCGTCCGGGCCACGGTGCCGGATTAAGCCCAGCATTCGTTCCAGGAGAGATTGGTCAATGGGATGATGTTGGGTTAGATTGTAGATGCCGACGATACCGCACATATCGTTACCGTATTCGTTTACCGCCTGATTGACCGGTGCAAAGGCTATTCGCTTATCCGTTTCTCATCCGCTGCCCCGGTAAACAGATACTCGTTACCGCAATTCCGTTTTCTTGATCTTGCCGCTGCTGGTCTTGGGCAGACTGTCACGAAACTCGATGTACTGCGGCAGCATAAAGTCCTCCAGATGGGCGCGGCAGTGGCGCAGGATGTCCTTTTCGGTCAACTCGATCCCTTCCAGCACGACAAAGGCTTTGATGGCCTGTCCCAGGATCGGATCGGGCACGCCGATGACGGCTGCCTCGACGACCCCCTCGAGGCCGTAGAGCACGTTCTCGATCTCTTTGGGCGCCACCTTCTCTCCCCGGCTCTTGATGATGTCATCCTTGCGGGCGACGAAGTACAGGTAGCCCTCTTCGTCCATCTTGAACAGGTCGCCGCTGTAGAGTACGCGCTCGCCAGGCGTGGGGCCGGGACGGTAGCGCGCTGCCGTCGCCTCGGGGTTCTCCCAGTAGCCGCGCATGACGTGGGAGCCACGGATCACCAACTCGCCGACGACGCCTGGTCCCACGCGGTTCCCCTCTTCGTCCTCGATCCAAACCTCAGTGCCGGGGATGGCGATGCCCACCGAGCCGGGATGCTTGTCCAATTGGTCCGGCGGCAGGTAAAGCGTGCGCTTACACTCGGTCAGGCCGTACATCGAGTAGAGCGTTGCCCAGGGGAACTTTTCGCGGAGGGCCGTAATGTGGCTGGGTGGCAGGGCTGCGGCGGTATTGGTGAGGTAGCGCAGACTGCTCAGGTCGTAGGGGCTCAGGTCCATTTGGAGCAGGATGGCGAAGATGGTCGGTACGCCAGGGAAGCCGGTCACCCGTTCGGCCTCCATCTTTCTCAGGACCGCCGCCGGGTAAGCGAAGGATTTCTCCAACACCAGCGTCCCGCCGAAGCGAAAGACCATGAGCAACTGATACAGGCCGTAGTCAAACGAGAGGGGTAGTACGTTGATGACGATGTCGTCGGACGTGTTCTCCAGGTATTGGATGATGGAACCGGAAGCGAAGACGACGTTGTTGTGACCCTCCACCACGCCCTTAGGATCGCCAGTACTGCCGGAGGTGTAAATGAGGCAGGCGATGTCCTGGTCAATGGTGGGACAGGCCGGGCGGCTGGCAGGGTAGGCAGCCAGCAAATCATCGAAGGCGCAGGATGTCTCCCCTTCAGCAGCAGCAGTGGCGGCTCGCTTGCCGCTCAGCACGGTGAACTGCAGCGATGGCACGGCTGCGTGGAGGTCGGCCGCCAGAGGAGCGTTACGGTCAGTGGTAAAGAGCGCCGTAGCCCGGCAGTTGTTCAGGATATAAATCAGTTTGTCCCGCTTGGTGGTGGGGTTGACAACGACGAACGTCCCGGCTGCCTTAAGGATGGCAAAGATGGCGATCGCTGCTTCCACCGAGTTGGGCATATAGATGACCACCCGGTCACCCCGCTGCACGCCGTGGGCGATGAGGGCGTGGGCCAACCGGTTAGCCCGCGCTTCGATCTCAGCGTAGGTCAGCCGATGGCCGTCACAGATCAGCGCCGTCTTATTGGGAAAGCGCTCGGCACTGTTTTGTAGAAAGTCCTGAACCAACATACTGACGTCCCTCCTGGCGTCACCGCACTTGTCGTTAGAAGACGTTTCTCAGGATAATCGGCAGATAGATCCTGAACGGGTAAACGATAATCAGCCCGAGGATTTTGATGACCACCTGTGTATCGGCCGTGCCGATGATCTGGAGCGAGTGATCGCCAAAGGGTGGGGCGCTGGGGATGGACAGGGTCAATATTGAGAAACCGTCTGGCGTGACCGGATTGGTGCTCCAGGCAGCACCTACACCTGTAGGCAATCCAACAATCGTCAGGCTCACCGGCTGACTGAAGCCGTTTAGTCCGGTGACGAAGGTAGTGTAGGAGACGACTTGATTGGGCTTCGCAGTGCGGGTTGTGGGGGAGATGCTCAGAGTAAAACTCGGTGTCGCCGAGGCCACGATGAGGGTCAGATCGGCGGTATCGGTAAACGCACCCGCTGAGGCAACGG
>QMOC01000212.1 GCA_003648085.1 Chloroflexota bacterium | reverse complement strand
GGCCAGCGTTCGGCTGCATCGCCCAGCATCTGTGCGCGGGCGTGACGAATGAGGTACAGTAGTGCCATGTGGCTTCCTCTATGGCGATGGGAATTGTAGCAGATGGCGGGCGCTTTGGCAAGCCGCTCAGGTTGCATAAAATCCCGCTGTGGGTATAATGGCATCTGACGATTGTGCACCCTTTGAGAATCGCCGAACTTCGGTTCCTAAAATGGAGATGGCTGTGACTTTGAGAGTGACAGGAATATTGGCGGCACTGACATTGTTGCTCGCTTCGGTTGCGTGCGTTCCGATGCCAATCACGTCTGCAACCCACACACCCGTGCCTCTCGCCACTGCTACGGCTCTGGTGCCGGCTGCCCCGACTTCCACCGGCGTTCCGCCTTCCCCCACCCCAGAGCCTCCCGTGGCCGCGCTGGTCAACGGTCAGCCCATCTACCTGGCCGACTACGAGCGCAAGTTAGGCCAGTACGAGGCCTCGTTGCCAGCGCAAGGGATTGATCCCAATAGCCCAGAGGGTCGGAAAAAGATGGGCTGGGCCAGCGATTACATCCTCAATGTGATGATTGAGCAGGTATTGACCGAGCAGGCAGCGGTGGCAGCGGGCGTCGTCGTCTCCGATGCTGAAGTGGACGCTTATATGCAGATGGTGATTGATGAGAACGGCGGCGAGGAGGCGTTTCGCGCCAAGTTGGCCGAGTGGGGCGAGACCTACGAGGACGCATGGCAGGAGGTGCGCGCCCAGTTGATCGGTATGGCGATGACGCAACGCATCGTTGATAGTGTGCCGACGGTAGCCGAACACGTCCACGCCCGCCACATCCTGGTGGACACCCCCCAAGAGGCAGAGCGTATCCTGGCCCAACTCCAGGCTGGCGCCGACTTCGCCGCACTGGCCCAGGCCTACTCTCAGGATACCAGCACCCGTGCGAGCGGAGGCGACCTGGGCTTCTTCCCCCGAGGCATTTTAGTTGCCCCTGAGGTGGAGGAGGCCGCCTTTGCCCTACAGCCCGGTCAATTCAGCGGGGTGGTGACCAGTGCGCTGGGGTACCACATCGTGCAGGTCATCGAGCGCGACCCTGCCCGCCCCATCAGCCCGGAGAACCTGCGCATCCTGCAAGACCGGGCAATACAGAAGTGGATCGAGGATTTATGGGCTCAAGCCGATGTCCAACGTTTCGTCGAGACGAGCCCGTAGGGAGGTCGGTCAATGAAGAACCTGAAAAACGCTCTTTTCAATGTCCTAACCATCGTGGTGCTCTTAGCCACCGCCTGTCTGGTAGGTTTCTATGGACTCGTCGGGTTCAACGTCTACAACCCGTTCCCTCCTCCCACGCTCGCCAGCGTGGCCCAGTTGCCGACCAGCACGCCCACCCCGAAGGGGCCGGCGAATATTCCTACCTGGACGCCGACTCATACTCCGACTGCGCGGCCTCCTACAAATACACCCACACCCACGTTGATACCATCGGCCACTCCCACCTTCCCGCCCACGGCCACCTTCACGCCCACACCCTCCCCTACCCCTCGGGTCACACTCTCCCCGTGGCCTTTCACTTACCAACTGACCCTGCGTTCACCGCAGTATGGCTGCAATTGGACGGGGGTGGCGGGCCATGTGCAGGACCTGGATGGTAACCCTCTTATCGGTTACCCGGTGCATATCTGGGGGGCAGGCATTGACGTCGTCGTCACCTCCGGCGCTGATGCGCGGTTCAACACTATCTACGGCCATCAAGCCGCGTGGGAGCAATTCTTCGATAGCCATCCCAAGCCTATGCAGGTGCGAGTGCAACTCCACGATCCTTATCGGGACGACCATCCTCCCATTTCGGAGGAAATCGTGATTGATCTGCCCGGGTACTGCGGTGCAGCCTTGGGCTACGTGGTGTTCATCCAGAACCATTAGAGGAGCGATCAGAGGTGGAACGTGGCAGATAAACGTGTGACCAGCGGGATCAAGGGCCTCGATGAGATGCTGAACGGGGGCTTCCTGCCCGGCTCGATGGTGTTGGTGCGTGGCGCACCGGGCACGGGTAAGACTTCGCTGGCGCTCCAATTCCTCATCTACGGCGCGGTGAAGCACAACGAGCCAGGGCTGCTCATATCCTTTGAGGAATTCCCCAGTTCCCTCTACCGTGACGCCGAGTCGCTGGGCTGGGACCTGAAGGAATTGGAGGCGAGTGGGAGACTGCACCTGATGTTCACCTCGCCTGAAGTCTTTCTGGCCAGCCTGGAATTCCCCGACAGTCGTCTCAATCGCCTGATCCTTGAGGCGAACATACGACGACTGGCGCTTGACAGCGTCACCCACTTCAACCGCCTCACCGACGATGCGCAGGAGTTACGCTGCATCTATACCTCAGTGGCAAATAGCCTGCGGCGGGAGAGGATCACGGCGATACTACTGGGTGAGGAGGGGCGGGCCGAGTATCGGCGTGCCTTCCAAGGCGGCCTCTCATTCATTGTGGACGTCATTATCTTGCTGCGCTATGTTGAGATAGAGAGCGCCATGCAACGTGCCATTGTGGTGCTAAAGATGCGGGGCTCTAACCACGCCAAGGAAATTCGCCACTACGAGATTGGACAGGGTGGCCTGACGATCTTAGAAACCTTTAAGGGGTGCGAAGGACTGCTCAGCGGCATTCCCCATCGCGCGCGTCCATAGCCGTTAGCGACTGTCATTGATTCATTGTTCATTGACTCATTATTCATTGACTCATTGTTCATTGCCCCATGGGCACTCTTTACTTGGTCGCTACCCCCATCGGCAATCTGGAGGACATTACCCTCCGCGCTTTGCGCATCCTCAAGGAAGTCGCACTTATCGCTGCCGAGGACACTCGCCGCGCCCGTATCCTCGCCCGGCGCTACGAGATCGAGACTCCCATCACCAGTTATTTCGAAGGCAACAAACTGACGAAATTGGAGGCAGTGCTAAGGGCGCTGGAAACCGGCGACGTGGCCCTGATCTCCGAAGCCGGGATGCCGGGGCTCTCGGACCCCGGCTACGAACTTATCCGCGCGGCCATCGAGCGTGGCTACCCAATCGTGCCCATCCCTGGCCCCTCGGCCCCTGTGACGGCGCTGGTCGTCTCCGGGCTGCCCAGCGACAGTTTCCTCTACCTGGGGTTCCTGCCCCGACGCCGGGGTGAGCGGCGCCGATTGCTGGCCGAGGTGTCGCAAGAACGACGTACGTTGATCGCCTTCGAGGCCCCCCACCGCTTGCGCGATAGTTTGGCCGACATCGAGGCCGTGCTGGGTGACCGGCCCCTGGCCGTCTGCCGCGAATTGACCAAGTTGCACGAGGAAGTGTGGCGGGGGACCATCGCCGAGGCGCGGGCTCACTTCGACGAGGTCGAGCCCAGAGGCGAGTTCACACTTGTCGTCGGTGGAGCGCCGGAGGAGCGCGAGCGCTGGGACGAGGGGCGTGTGCGGGCCGCCTTGGATGAACTGCTGGCGCAGGGGATGCCCCGTCCGGCTGCTGCACGGCGCGTTGCCGAGGCCTCCGGTTGGAGCCGTGCGGAGGTCTACAAACTCGGTCTCAGCGCACGGTGAATCCGCTAATCCTGCCAATCCGCTGTTCCCCATGAAACTTTCGGCTGAAGAGCAAGCCATGCTGGCGGGTGACTCCGGCCCCGGCGTGCGCAAGGCGATGGAGATCGTCGTCACACTGGGGCGGATTTACGGTGCCCGGCGGCTGGTGTCCGTGGGCTCCGTGCAGGTGGCAGGGGTCAGTTACCGCAACCTTGGGGAAGCGGGACTGGAGTTTCTGCGCGAGTGGGCCGGTCAGGGTGCACGGGTGCGTGTCCCCACGACGCTGAACCCGGCCGGAATGGACCTACATGCCTGGCGGGAACTGGGCTTCTCGGAGACCTTCGCCCATCGGCAACTGGCGGTGATTGAGGCCTACCGGCGGCTGGGGGTGCGCACGACCTGCACCTGCACGCCCTACCTGGTGGGCAACGTGCCCCGCAGGGGTGAACATATAGCCTGGGCCGAATCCTCAGCGGTGAGTTACGCCAACTCCGTGCTGGGGGCGCGCACCAATCGGGAGGGCGGGCCGGGCGCACTGGCAGCGGCCATCATCGGTCGCACCGCCGCCTACGGCCTCCACCTGGACGAGAACCGCCGCGCCACGTTGCGGGTGGTCGTGCGCTGCCCGGTGCGCACGCTCTCCGACTTCGGGGCGCTGGGGTATCTGGTGGGGAAGGCGGCCCGCAATCGCGTGCCGTACTTTGTGGGCTTGGAGGAGGCGTGCTCCGAATCGGCCTTGAAGGCGCTGGGGGCTGCTATGGCGGCCAGCGGCGCTGTGGCGCTCTATCACGTCGCCGGGGTCACGCCCGAGGCCGACCGGCCAGACGTGCTGGCTCCTGACCACGAGACGCTCGTCATAGATGATCTGCGGCCCGCCTATGCCGCGCTCAATTCCGACGTTCGCAAGATTGATCTGGTCTGGTTCGGCTGCCCGCACGCGGATTTGGAGGAGATAGCAGAGATAGTGCGACTGCTGGCCGGGCGACAGGTGAAGTCGGCGCTGTGGATCACGACGGCGCGGGAGGTGCGGGAGAAGGCCGAAACGGAAGGGCTGGTCACTGCCATTGAGGCCGGCGGGGGGCGGGTGGTGGCCGACATGTGCGTGGTCGTCGCGCCAATGCAGGAACTCTCATTTCGCACCCTGGCGACCCCCTCGGCCAAAGGAGCCGCCTACGTGCCCTCCCACGCGGGGCTACAGGTACGCTACGGGACGGTTGAGCAGTGTGTGGAGGCGGCAGTGACCGGCGTCTGGCCTGGGTGCGAGGCTACACCTCACTCCCGGATTTGACACTTGAGCAAAATGAGGTAAAATAAGGCCAAACAGGTATCGGAACCAGCCCACGTAGCTCAGTCGGTAGAGCACACCCTTGGTAAGGGTGTGGCCATGGGTTCAAGTCCCATCGTGGGCTCTGTGAGATACCTCAAGTGGATATGGTGACGTAATGGCGAAAAAAGCGGTTCGAATAGTGATTACACTTGCCTGCACAGAGTGCAAGGAGCATAACTACACGACTGAGAAGAATCGGCGTAATGATCCTAGTCGTCTCGAGTTGAACAAGTTCTGTCCCCGTTGTCGTAAGCACACATTGCACCGCGAGACGAAGTAGGAAGACTCACAGGCCAGTAGCTCAATTTGGCAGAGCAACGGTCTCCAAAACCGTAGGTTGCGGGTTCGAGTCCTGCCTGGCCTGCCTGGAGTGGATTTCAAGACACCGCCGTGTGAGGGCGGTGTCTTGAAGTGTAGGGTGGCCTGTCGTAAGGAGACGTCAGACGTGGCAAAGGCAAAAGCAGCAAAGAAAAAAGCAAAGCCCAGGAAGGGAAATGTTATCATACGCTACTTGCGTGAGACACGCGCAGAACTGCGTAAGGTGCATTGGCCTACTCGTCAGGAGGCATGGAACCTGACAAGGATTGTCTTGATTGTTACTATATCTATGGCCCTTTTTCTGGGTTTATTGGATTATCTGTTTTC
>QMOC01000211.1 GCA_003648085.1 Chloroflexota bacterium | reverse complement strand
GCCGGAGCGGGCCTCATCGCCGGTCTGATCAATGTGCTCAAGCCGGAGGTCTACTGGATCGTGCACGCCAATCTGCGCCAGGTGGTGGGGCCGGAGGTGGACGAGGAGGGGCTGCACCGGCTGGTGCGCCGCGTCTTCCACAACACCGCCCGCAACAACTACGACCTCTGGCACCTGGTGAGCCAGGGGCCGGAGGCGATACGCGCAGCCGTCCGCTTTCCATCTGACGTTTGGGACCACATAGAGCGGGCGCGGGGAGGCGGCAAAGGGGTCATCATTGCCGGGGCGCACACCGGTAACTTCGATCTGAGCGCCCTGGCGCTGGCGACCTACGGGTTGGAGATCCAGGTATTGGGATTGGCGGCTCCACCGACCGGCGGCTTCAACCTGATGGACCAGATGCGTGCGCGGGCTGGCGTGCGTCTGACGTCTGTCAGTATCCCGGCACTGCGGGAGGCCATCAGACGCTTGCGCACCGGAGGGATCGTGCTGACGGGCGTGGATCGGCCCGTAGGCGATGCGGGGCAATGGGTCGAGTTCTTCGGGCGTCCGGCCCCCCTGCCGACCGGCCACGTCCGGCTGGCGCTCAAGACCGACGCGGCCATCCTCGTCGCCGGGGCCTACCGCGACCCCCAGAGAGGCCATGGAGTGCGCCTCTCCCCGCCGCTGGAGATGGTCCGCACGGGCGACTCGGCTGACGATCTGCGGGTCAACCTGCGGCGCGTGACCGTGTGGCTGGAGAAGTTCATACGCGCCTGGCCGGAGCAGTGGGCTATGTTTGTCCCGGTATGGCCGGAAGAGCACGTATAAGTGGATTGACGCCGGTATTGCACCTTATTGCAGTTGACTTACGGCGCCGGTCCGTGTATAGTTAGTTCTCGGTGAAAAGCGGGGTCGGAGGCCCGGCTTCAGCCGGGAGATCCCCGATAAATCGGGGCCTCCATCGGGAGATCCCCGATAAATCGGGGCCTCCATCGTGCTTTGCACTGCAAACTAGTCAAGTTGCGGAGTAGAAAAGCATTATGGCACAGCGACGTGTCTTGGTCATAGACGATAGCACCGAAACTCAGCAACTGCTGGCCGAACTGGTGCTTGAACCGAGCGGCTATCGGCCCATTGCGGCCCTGGATGGGGAGGAGGGGCTTCGGCTGGCCTTGCAGGAGCAGCCCGATCTCATCATCCTGGATATGCAGTTGCCAAAGATGGACGGGCTTGAAGTGTTGCGGGCGCTGCGACAGCGGAATGTGGACATCCCGGTTATTTTTCTTACCATCCAGGACTCTGCTGAGTTGGTGGTGGAGGCTTTCCGGCTGGGGGTACGCGACTATGTCATTAAGCCTTTCAGTCTTCAGGAAATGCAGGAGGCGATCCGGCGCGCCCTTGCCGCCGCCAGACTGCGTGAGGAGCGGGATCAACTCATGCAGCAACTGCTGGAAGCCAATCAGCAACTGCAGCGCCAACTCCAAGAACTGAACGCTATCTACGCCATTGGACGGTCGGTCACATCGCTGCTGGATCTGAATCGTGTGCTTAATCGTGTCGTTGAGGCGGCGGTATATCTGGCGAGTGCTGAGGAGGGCATGCTCCTGTTGCTCGATAGCGAAAGTGGGGAACTCTACCTGCGCGCGGCTAAGGACGTGGATGCAAAAGTGGCGCGAAACCTGCGCGTGCCTGTGGACGACAGCACCGCCGGACGAGCAATTAGGATGGATCGGCCTGTGTTCCTGACCGGCGAACGTGCCAAGGTTGCTACCGGCTATCTGGTCAAGGCACTGCTCTACGTGCCGCTGCGGGTTCCCGAGCGTGGGGTTATCGGTGTCCTGGGGGTGGCCAATCGCGAATCGGAACGTCCATTTTCAGAGCGCGATATACACCTGCTTTCAGCCCTGGCGGATTACGCAGCCATTGCCATCGAGAATGCGCGCCTCTTCGAGGCAGTGGAGGTCGAGCGGGCCAAGTTGGAGGCGATCCTGCGGGAGGCCCAGGAGGCGATCATCGTCGTTGACGAGGAGAACACTATCCTATTGTGCAACACGGCGGCCCGCGCCGCGCTGGGCCTGGGGGAGGCTGACCTGTCACACTGCTCTGTTGATGAGGTCATCCCTCATCCGATCCTGCGCGAAATGTTCGTCCAGGTGCGTGAGACTGGGCGGGCAAAGCACGGTGAGGTATCCCTGGAAGACGGGCGAACCTTCAACGCGCAACTCACACCTATCGAAGGGGTTGGCCGGGTGTTGGTGATGCAGGACATCACGCACCTGAAGGAATTGGACCGCATCAAGTCGGAGTTTGTGTCTACTGTCTCTCACGATTTGCGCACGCCGTTGACCACTATCTTGGGCTATGTCGAATTGCTGCCGCGCGTGGGACCGGTCAATGAACTACAGCGTGAATTCATCAGCCGCGTACAGGAGAGCATGCAGACCATTACCGATTTGATTAGCGACCTCCTCGACATCGGTCGCATTGAGGCTGGATTGGATCTTGAGATGTCGCCGTGCGATTTGCGGGAGGTTATTGAGAAAGCGATTAGGGAATTCCAACCGCTGGCCGAGGAGAAGAAGCAGGACCTACGCTGGCAACCCCCCGATGCACTGCCCCTCGTGCTGGGCAATCCTCGTCGCCTGCGCCAGGTGGTGGACAACCTGATTGACAACGCGATCAAGTATACTCATGAGGGTGGCTGGATTGCCGTGGAGGCGACTGAGGAGGACGGACACGTTGTCGTCCGGGTGGCCGATAACGGCATCGGTATACCTCTGGCTCAACAGCCCTACATCTTCGACAGGTTCTATCGCGTGGAGTCGGACGAGACGGCAGACATCAGAGGTACTGGATTGGGATTGGCGATTGTTAAGTCGGTGATTGAAAAGCATAACGGGCGGGTGTGGGTTGAGAGCCGGCCCGGAGTGGGCAGTGTCTTTACTTTCGTGTTGCCTGCCTTTGAGGATTGACGCAGGGATGATCAACGAGTGCACCGCGGCAGGGTGCCCTATCAGGTCAGGGGCACCCTTTGCATTTCTACGACCGGCGTAGAACAAGCGTAGGGCAAACGTAGAGTTGGCGTAGGGCTGGCGTCAAGTCCTGCGAAGCGAGATATGATATTATGTGGGCAGAGTCAGGGGCGGTTTCTCTTCTTCTCCTCCTTTTGGTGAGGGCCGGGGCATGACAACCCCGGCTCTCCGTGCGTTTAGGGCCGGCGGGCACGATCCGCTGGCCTCTTAATCAATACCTCTTCCTACCTTGCCAAATCCCGATTAGAGTGGTATAATCGCGCCCACAATTGAGCGTACCAAAGCGTTGACCGGGACGAGTACCGCCCGGTGAAGGTCCAAGAGAGAGGGGGTCACAGGCTGGAAGCCCCCTCGACCGGACAGGCGGGAAAACCCCCCGTGAGTGGGCCCCTCAAATCGTACCACGAAAGAGCGCGAAAGTTCGCGAAAGGGCGCGAAAGAGCGCGAAAGTTCGCGAAAGGGTGCGAGAGTATGGGGCCACGGGACGGCCCGTTATCGCCGCAGAGTGCCACAACGATCCGTTATTCGTTGATTTCCTAATTCTTCGTTGATTTCTTAATTCGCTGTGGAACTTGGGTGGAACCACGTGGGATAACCCCCGCGCCCCAGGGCGTGGGGGTTTTCGTTATGCCAGATGGGAGGTGCAATGGAGCAAGTTGAATACCCCCGGGTCGCCGTCGGCGCTGCCGTCGTGCGCGATGGCCGTGTGCTTTTCGTCCGTCAGACCTACCACCCTTTTGCCGGGCAGTGGGTTGTGCCGGCCGGCCTCGCCGAGCCGGGCGAGACGGTGGACGAGACGATCCGCCGTGAACTGCGAGAGGAGACCGGCATTGAGGTGGAAGTCGTGGGTCTGATAGGGCTGACCAGCATAGCGGCCCCACCGCCCGCTCACGTGTTCATCATTTTCCTGTGCCGGGCCGCCACCGAGGAAGAACCGGTCGCCGACGGGGTCGAGAACGCCGCCGCCGCCTGCTTCTCGCTGGAAGAACTGGCGGCGCTGGAGGAGCCTGTCGAGCCTCAATCGCTGCGCATTGCCGTTCGCGTGTTGCGGGGGGACTACCAGGTGCTCCCACCATCCGATCTACAGAGCGGCACTATTTTCACGGAGATGAAAGCATGGATGTGAAAAAGGCTTACGTTATCTTTCTTGGATTGGGTAATGTAGGGCGGTCGCTCTTGCGACAGATTTTGGACACCCGCGATGTGCTGGCCTCCCGAACCGGGCTCCGGCTCATCCCAATCGCCCTGGCCGACGTAAGCGGGCTGCTGCTCAACCCCGACGGCCTGCCCGAAGAAACCCTGCGGGCCGCACTACAGGCCACAACGGACGGCAACCTGCTGGACGCTCTGCCGGGGATTCGTCCCTTGAGCGAGGTGGGCAATGCGCTGCGAGCGGGCGCCGTCCTGGTGGACGTGACCGCATCCCCCCAGACGGAGCCCACGCTGCGGGCCGCGCTGGACGCCGGCTGCTCCGTCGTCCTGGCCAACAAAATCCCGCTCAGCGGCCCCTGGGCCGAAGCGAGGGAGTTCTTCGAGCACCCCCACCTGCGCTACGAGGTTACCGTAGGGGCCGGACTGCCCGTCATCGCCACACTGCGCTACCTGCTCGACACGGGCGACCGGGTCACGGCGATTGAGGGCTGCCTGAGTGGGACGTTGGGCTACCTGTGCGCCGAACTGGAGCGCGGGGTGCCATATTCCGTTGCCGTCTCCCAGGCCCGCTCGCTGGGCTACACCGAGCCCGACCCCCGAGAGGACCTGAGCGGACGGGACGTGGCCCGCAAAGCGCTCATCCTGGCCCGCACCGCCGGCTGGCCGCTGGAGATGGCCGACCTGAGCGTCGAACCGCTGTATCCCGAATCGCTGGCCGGTGTTTCTACAGAAGAGTTTATGGCTGCCACGCCCACACTGGACGAGGAGTACGCCTCTCGCGTCGCCGAAGCGCAGGCCGGAGGACGGACCTTGCGCTACGTGGCCCGCGTCGGCCCGGATGGGGGTGAAGTGGGATTGGTGGCCGTGCCCCAGGATAGCCCATTGGGTGCGCTGCGCGGCCCCGCGAACTACATCGCCTTTCACACCGCCCGCTACGCCGAGATACCGCTGGTCATCTCCGGCCCCGGCGCCGGCCCGGAGGTCACGGCTGCGGGCGTGCTGGGCGACGTCATCAATCTCTCGGCTACCACGTAGCACACATCACGTTTCACGCATTACGCAACACGCATAAGGAGGGGGTTACAATGACCACACTGGTAATGAAATTCGGCGGCACCTCGGTCGGTAGCCCGGAAGCGTTCACCCAGGCCGCCGACATCGTGCTGGAGCAGGCCCAGAAGTGGGATCGCCTGGCCGTGGTTGTCTCGGCGATGAGCGGCGTGACCGACGCATTGATTGAAGGCGCACGGACAGCCGCCTCCGGTGACGACCAGACCTACCACGCCATCGTCACCGAACTGCGGGCGCGCCACTACCGGGCCGTGGATGCTCTGTTGGAGCCAGACGACGAGCGTACT
>QMOC01000210.1 GCA_003648085.1 Chloroflexota bacterium | reverse complement strand
GGAGGAGGAGGGCCGGAAGTGAGCATCCCGCTAGGCGGCACCCTTTATTTCACACTGACGGTTGAGAACGATAGCCTGGTGCCCATCCGCACCAGTGGCCCTCCGCCGGGCACGGTGTACGATAGTGACCAGAACTACGCCACGCTGGGTGAGTACATCCAATCGGGTGTCTTTCGGGTGGGCATCCACTGTGAGAATAGCCCTATAGATCACCCCTGGCGCTGGGCGGTCGGCGGGCCGGACGATCTGGTAGAAGTGGTCAAGAACGGCAAGAGTTACTTCTATCTGCCGGCCGGCGCGCGGGCAACCGTCACCGGTGGCGTCCGCTTCGTGAACGTGATGGGGGTTCGCAACCCCCAGTATTGCTACGCCTCGCTCATCCACGAGGACGTGGAGATCTCAATGGTCAATTTCCGGGTGGATCCGGTGTTTCTGCGCATTCAGGTGCCGTAAGGTGTTTGCGGGGACAACGGCATACGGTCTGAGTCATTTGGAGGAAATTGAGATATGCTAGCCCTCGGGTTAGGGCACACAGTGAAAGGGGGTGATGATTGCGGATATATCACTAAAGATGGGAGTACGGTTAGGCAATTTGGCATTTCAAGTCTCGAAACAGGAGGAAATAAAATGAACGCAAAGCGTATGCTGGTGCTGGGACTGGTCGTGGGTCTGTTAACGGCGAGCCTGCTGGCTTCCTGCGCTCCGAAGAAGCCGGAACTGGGCACAGAGGAAAATCCAATCATCCTCTCCTTCGTGCCATCTGGTGACACGCCGGACATCATTGCCAGCGCAGATATGATAGCCTCTCTCCTGTCGGAGAAGACGGGGTATGTCATCAAGGGCAACGTGGCGACCAGTTACTCTGCGGTCATCGAGGCTATGTGCACCGGTAAAGCGCATATGGGCACCCTGGCCACCTTCGCCTACATCCTAGCCCACGAGAAGTGCGGCGTGGACTGCGCCCTGGTCTCCGTCCGCTACGGAAGCCCTTATTATAGAGGCCAGATCATTGCCGGAGCGGACACGGGCATCACCACTCTGGAGGATCTGAAGGGCAAGACCATGTGCTGGGTGGACGCGGCTTCCACCTCCGGATATATCATCCCCCGGGTGATGCTTAAGGCGGCGGGACTGGATCCAGACACCGACCTGGCCCAGCAGATAGAGGTCGGCTCCCACGATGGCGTTGCCCTGGCGGTCTACCAAGGGGATTGTGACGCTGGCGCGACCTACATTGATGCCCGGGACAAGATCGAGGATAATTATCCGGACGTGAAGGAGAAGACGATAGTCATCGCCGAATCGCCGGAGATCCCCAACGACGGGCTCCAGTTCATCAAGGACTTCCCGCCTGAGATGAGGGAAAAAATCGTCAAGGCTTTCCTGGAGATCATGGAGACCGACGAGGGGGTAGAGGCTATGGGGAAGGCCTACGGGTGGGCCGGGGTCATCGAGAAGGATGACTCTTTCTACGATCCCTTCCGAGCAGTCCTCGATGCCTCCGGTGTTGACGTCGAGGAACTGGCCAAGTAGATCGGGAACGCTACGTGTAGCGCAGATCAGGGTAGAGAAGGGGATTCGCTTTCCCCCCCTTCTCTACCCCTAGAGGGAGGAGGCCCTTGCTGCAAATCGAGCATCTGACCAAGATTTACGGGGACGGCACCGTTGCCCTGGACGATGTGAGTTTCGAGGTGCCAGATGGCGAGTTCCTGGTGATCCTGGGCCTCAGCGGGGCGGGCAAATCCACCCTGCTCAGGTGCATTAACCGCCTCATCGAGCCCACAAAGGGCCGGATCATCTGGGATGGGACGGATATTACCGCCTCATCAGGAGAGGAATTGCGGCAGATTCGCCGTCACATCGGTATGATCTTCCAGGAGTTTAACCTGGTGGAGCGAACCTCCGTCCTGATCAACGTCCTCTCTGGCCGGCTGGGCTACGTCAATCCCTGGCTGAGCCTTCTCCACTATTTTCCTAGAGAGGAAGTGGATAGGGCTTTACGCAACCTGGAACGAGTGGGCATTGCCGATCTGGCCCACAAGCGGGCCGATGAGTTAAGCGGCGGGCAACGGCAACGAGTGGGCATCGCTCGTGCTCTGATGCAGGAACCGCGCTTGATGCTCGCCGACGAACCGGTGGCCAGCCTGGACCCGGTGCTGGCTCACTCCATCCTGAGATACCTGGAACAACTCAACCGGGAAGATGGGATAACGGTCATCTGTAGCCTACACTTCCTGGATCTGGTGCGCCGTTATGCCTCGCACGTGGTGGGATTGAAAGACGGGCGGGTGGTGTTCCAGGGGCTTCCCGACGAGATTACCGACCGGCGCTTCAAAGAAATCTACGGCGAGGAAGCCGAGCGCATCACAGTCGCGTGAGAAGGGGGAGACAACATGCAGCGCAAAAAGTCGCCTGTTCTCAGTTCAGTCCTATCTCTGATTGTCCCCGGCCTGGGGCAGGTGTACGCCGGGTCTCCCTCGCGCGGGGCGGCGTTCTTCATCGCCATAGCCGTCACCGCGATCCTGGTGCGCTGGCGAGGGAACAGTCTGCTCTACACCGGCATCGCGGTAGCCTGGCTATGGAACGTGTGGGACGCCTGCAATCTGGCACAGGGAAGACGACTTTCGTCTATCTTGCCCTTTCTTGCCATAGCCCTCGTCCTGTACGTCATCGGCTGGGGGGTCACCGAGATCAATCTTCGGCGCCTCCTGACCGACGTAGCGGACGTCAAGCCCCTGGTCTCCGACCTTTTTCAGCCCGCTGTTTTCGAGCGTGACATCGAAGAACTGGTAGGCGAGGTTCAGTTTGAATCGCCCTGTTCTGATTCCCCACCTGCAAAGGGGAGCCCCCTTGAGAGCGAGCCCTACCTCGTCCTCGTGGATAAGACCTGCGGTGATCCGGGTGATACGTTCACCATCGAAGGCGGCAACTTCTGGCCCAACTCGCGAGGTTATATATGGTGGTCGAATCTCGCCGGTGAGATGGAGTTTCGAGTGCGATATAAGGGCGATTACCTGACGTTCGAAACCGACGAAGAGGGGAGGATCCCGCCCACCACCGTCATCGTGCAGGAGCCGTTCGCCGAGGCCAAGGACAAGGGACCTCAGTTATATCGCGTCCAGGCACGAATGCGGCGCGAAACAGGCCCTCTGCACCTCAGCGAGACCTTTTTCCTGGTGGTGGAGAAGATGGTGGAGACTGTTTTCCTGGCCCTGATGGCCACCACCATAGCCATCATCATCGCCATCCCGATAAGCTTCCTCGCGGCTCGCAATCTGATGGGCGGCAACCCCATCAGCATGGCGGTTTATTACGTTGTGCGCACCATCCTCAATACGCTGCGCTCTATCGAGCCCTTGATTATGGCTATTATCTTCGTGGTCTGGGTAGGATTGGGGCCCTTCGCCGGCGTGCTGGCGCTGGCCGTGCATTCCATCGCCGCGCTGGGCAAACTTTACTCCGAGGCGGTCGAATCTATTGATCCTGGCCCCATCGAAGCCATCACCGCCACCGGCGCTAATCGTTTGCAGACTATCGTCTACGCCGTCATCCCGCAGATCGTACCACCCTATCTGGCTTTCACCATCTACCGCTGGGACATCAACGTGCGTATGAGTACCATCATTGGTTTCGTGGGTGGTGGCGGCATCGGTTACCTGTTGCAGCAGTGGATTCGTTTGTTGATGTATGAGGAAGCAGGCGCGGCGGTGTGGGCTATCGCCATTGTGGTAGCCATCATGGACTATGCCAGCGCCAAGGCGCGGGAGAAAATCACCTAAGTGACTACTCAGCCGCCCCGCCAGATTCGAGATCGGACGCCGATTAACGCGGACTCTCGCAGATCAAATTCAGACATCAGCGTTTGTCGGCGTTCGTCTGCGTCCCAAAGGATGTGCTTCAATGGCTCATCTGAGGTCGTCTGAGTAGTCACTCACCTAGCGAGGGCGCGAATCCGGCGAGAGAGCCGCATCACATCACTGCTTGAGCGTTGTGAGCGATACCAGTCTCAACTTGGCTGTCATCATTGTCAGTTGGAACGTGCGCGACCTGCTGGCCGCCTGCCTGCGCTCCCTCTTCGCCGACTTGAACCGGTCGGGGCTGAAGGCCGAGGTCTGGGTGGTGGACAATGCTTCCACCGACGGCACGCCGGAGATGGTAGCGGAGGCATTCCCCACTGTTCACCTCATCGCCAGCCGGGAGAACCTGGGTTTCGCCGGAGGCAATAACCTTGCGCTGCGTGAAATCGGCGAATCGGCGAATCGGCAAATCGGCAAATCAGCGAATCAGCGAATCGGCAAATCAGCGAATCAGCGAATCAGCGAATCAGCGAATCAGCGAATCAGCGAATCAGCGAACGGGCGAATCCCAAAGTACGTCTGGCTGTTGAATCCCGATACGGAGGTACAGCCAGGGGCGACGGCGGCACTGCTGGATTTTATGGAGCGCACGCCGCAGGCCGCCGTCGCCGGGGCGAAACTCCTCTACGCCGACGGCTCCCTCCAGCAGAGCGCCTTCCGCTTCCCCGGCCTGGTACAATTGCTGTTCGAGTTCCTCCCTCTGCCTCCCCGGCTTTACGACACCCCGCTCAATGGTCGCTATCCTAGCCGCCTCTACGAAGGAGAGGCCCCCTTTCCGATAGACCATCCCCTGGGCGCGGCGATGATGGTGCGGATGGAGGCCATCGTGGACGTGGGACTGTTGGACGAGGGCTTCTGGATGTACTGTGAGGAGATTGACTGGTGCTGGCGCATGCGCAAGGCCGGCTGGCGGGCCTACTGCGTGCCGACCGCCCAGGTGGTGCATCACGCCGGGAGGAGCAGCGGGCAGGTGCGCGTCGCCTCCTTCGTCGCGCTGTGGCGCAGCCGCCTGCGCCTCTACGACAAACATTACCCACCGTGGAAGCGTCGCCTGGCCCACGCACTAGTGCGGATGGGGATGCGCTGGCAGATGCGCCAGGCCCACGCGGCCTATCGCCGGGGCAGGATCAACGCCGACGAACTGGCCGCCCGCCTGGAAGCCTGTCAGACCGTGTTGACTCTATGACCAATCAGCGAATCGGCAGATCGGCAAATCGGCCAACTCTTGCCGCCGTCATCCTCACCCTGAACGAGGAACACAACATCGAGGACTGCCTGGCGAGCCTGGCCTGGGCAGACCGGCGCGTGGTTTTCGACTGTTTCAGCACCGATAGAACGGTGGAACTGGCCCGGCAGATCGGTGCGGAGGTGATCCAGCATCCCTTCGAGAACTACGCTCAGCAGCGCAACGCCGCCCTGGAGCGAGTAGAGGCGGACTGGGTTTTCTTCGTAGATGCCGACGAGCGGGCCACACCGGAGTTGGCGGCGGAGGTGCAGGCAGTGACAGCGGGAGACCGCGAGGAGGTAGCCTGGTGGGTGCCCCGCCATAACTACATCTTCGGTCGCCTCACCCTGGGGGGAGGCTGGTATCCCGATTACCAACTGCGCCTGGTTCGACAGGGCCACGCTCACTGGGAACGACCAGTACACGAGATAGCGATCGTGGACGGGCCGGAAG
>QMOC01000209.1 GCA_003648085.1 Chloroflexota bacterium | reverse complement strand
TGGCCGGCAAAGGCGGCACCGGAAAGACGACCATCGCCGCACTCCTCATCCGCTATCTGATGGAGGAGCGAAGCGGCTCCATTCTGGCTATTGACGCCGACCCATCCAGCAACCTCAACCTGGTACTGGGGATGGAGGTGGAGACGACGGTGGGCGACATCCGTGAGGAGATGCTCGACCTGGTGCAATCGAGCGGCGCACTGGCCGGCTCCATGCCCGGCGGGATGAGCAAGCAGGAGTATCTGGACTACCAGGTGCAGATGGCGTTGGAGGAGGGAGAGCGGGTGGACCTGTTGGCGATGGGGCGGCCCGAAGGCCCCGGCTGCTACTGTGCGGCTAATCAGATGCTGCGCGTCATCTTGGATCGCATCGCGGTCAACTATGACTACGTGGTGATGGATAACGAGGCCGGGATGGAGCACCTCAGCCGCCGCACCACCCGCGATGTGGACGTTCTGCTGCTGGTGACCGACCCCACACAAAGAGGGATCATTGCCGCGCAACGGATGGCAGAGATGGTGCCCGAACTGGACATCGGCGTGGGTCACGTCTATCTGGTCGTCAACCGACAGCGAGGGGAGATGCCCGCACCGCTGGCCGAGGCCATCGCGCGGACGGGCCTAGAGTTGATCGGCACGGTGCCGGAGGACCCGGCGATGGCCGAGTTCGAGTTCACCGGCCGGCCGTTGGTGGAACTGCCGGCGGAGGCTGCCGTCTATCAAGCCGTGCGGGAGATCGCCAGGGAAGTGGTGGGATAGGGAGACTTGATGCCCAAGCGTGGCATCGGCGTGGTGCGGTAGAAGACGAACATTGAGTGCCGGGCGGATAGAATTAGCGAAGCCGATGCCTACCGGTTAATGAAGCAGGTAGAGCGTTTCTACGAGTACTGGAGTCTGGCGAATTATGGGGGTCATAGTGGCGACTTCAGTCGTTCTGACCTCGCTTTGAACGACTGAAGTCGTTACTACGAGCAAAATCACGGTGTCCAGTATGAGTAGATAGGTAGCAAGATTGGTCAATAAGCCAAGGAGGTAATCAGATGTACATAATCGCCGAGAACATTCAAATCATCTCCCCCCGCGTCAAGAAGGCCATCGCCGAGCGGGACGCGAAATTCTTCCAGGATCTGGCGGTGCGCCTAGTGGATGCCGGGGCAGACGCAATAGATCTTAACATCGGCCCTCAGAAGAAGCGCGGCCACGAGATTCTGCCCTGGCTGGCCGAGGTTGTGCAAGAGGTGGTGGATGTGCCGCTCTCCTTCGACACCACCAACTTGGCCGCCATCGAGGCCGCCTGCGAGGTGGTCACCAAAGCCCAGCCCATCATCAACTCCACTTCGGCCGAGGAGGAGCGGTTGGAGAAGGTGCCACTGGTGGCCAAGAAGTACGGCACCCGTCTCATCGCTCTGACCATGGGCAAAGGCATGATCCCGGTCAAAGCCGATGAGCGGGTCAACATCGCGCTGGAAAAGTTGATTCCCCGCATGTTGGAGATTGACTTCCCCATCAGCGACCTGATTATTGATCCGCTAGTGCTGACCGTCTCCGGCACCCAGGAGTACTGCCCGGAGTGCATTGAGGCAGTGCGCACGCTCAAGTATGCCTGGGATCCGCCGCCGTTGACCAATGGAGGCGTCTCCAACGTCTCCAACGGTGTGCCGGCCCAGATGCGTCCGCTGCTCAATCGGGTCTACACGGTGATGCTGATGGGCGCCGGTATTGACATGATCATCGCTAACCCCCTCGACCGCAAGTTGATGGAGTGGATCCGCGTGGTCGAGGAGCGGGACGAGAGCACGCCGCTCAACCGATTGTTGCTCAAACTGCACGACTGCGTGGCGGCGATGGAGGAGTTGCAGCCCGAGGACGTGGACATGTCCGATCCGCAGCAGGTGGAGGTCTGGAAAACGGTGCAGGTGCTACTGAACAAGGTTATCTACACCGATTCCTACTTGCGGCTGTAGCAGATTCGAGATTGCAATCTGCAATCTGTAGTTCCGGGGAGGGAAAACATGACTGCGCAATTGATTGATGGCAAGGCGACGGCGGCCGTGATCCACGAGGAGATCAAGGCCGAGGTCGAGAGACTCAAGGCGGAGCACGGCATTGTGCCGGGGTTGGCGACGGTGCTGGTAGGGGAGAACCCCGCTTCCCAGTTCTATGTCCGCTCTAAGCAGAAGCGCTGCGCTGAGGTGGGCATTCGTTCCTTCGGCCACAATCTGCCGGAGAACGCCACCCAGGAGGAAGTCGAGGGGTTGGTGGCGGAATTGAACGCCAATCCGGAGGTGCACGGCATCCTGGTGCAATTGCCTCTCCCCAAACACTTGAACGAAGAGCGGGTGCTGGGCGCGATCGGGCTGGAAAAGGATGTTGATGGCTTCCACCCGGTCAACATCGGGCGACTGGCGATGAAGGGGCGCGAGCCGATGTTCGCTCCCTGCACTCCCATTGGCTGCATCGAGTTGCTCGACCGGTACGGAGTCGAGATCGAGGGTAAGGAGGCGGTGGTGTTGGGCCGCAGCAATATCGTCGGCATGCCGGTGGCTATGTTGCTCCTGAAGCGCAACGCCACTATCACTATCTGCCACTCGCGCACGAAGGATCTGCCCGCCGTCTGCCGCCGCGCCGACATTCTCATAGCCGCCGTGGGCCGCCCGCGGATGGTGCAGGCCGACTGGGTCAAGGCTGGGGCGGCGGTGATTGACGTCGGCATCAACCGCGTGGAGGACCCCACAGCGAAGAGGGGCTACCGCATCGTGGGCGATGTGGACTTTGAAGCGGTGAAGGAAGTGGCGGGCTACCTCACGCCGGTGCCGGGCGGCGTCGGACCGATGACCATCGCAATGCTTCTGCGCAACACGCTCACCGCAGCCAAGCGGGCCGCAGGGCTGGTGGACTGAGGGGCAAGGGGCAAGAGGCAGGAGGCAGGAGGCGGGAGGTGGTATGAGAACTCAGATCTCGATCAATAAGGTGCGTGGCCCTTTCGTGGCCCGTGTGGAGGAGATCAGCGGTCAGGATCTGCTGGCCTGTAATCAGTGCGGCAAGTGTAGCGCCGGTTGTCCGGTCGTGGCGGCGATGGACCTCTTGCCCAGCCAGGTCATCCGTATGGCGCAACTGGGGATGGAGGAGGTCCTGGAGAGCAAAACGATTTGGATTTGCGCCTCCTGCTTGACTTGCGTCACCCGCTGCCCCAAGGGAGTGGACCTGCCCCGCCTGATGGAGGCGCTGCGTCAAATTTCACTGCGCAAGGGCGTTACGAAACTGGACTTGAATGCACTCCCGCCGGAGTTGGTGAGGGAGGTACCGCAACTGGCCATCGTCGGTGGGTTCAGGAAATATATGAGGTAGGTTGATGGGTATTCCCTATTATCCTGGCTGTACGCTCTCAACGAAAGCGAAAGGGTACGACCGCTCCGGGCGGGCGGTGGCGGAGGCACTGGGGCTGGAGTTGGTGGAACTTACCGACTGGCAGTGCTGCGGGGCGACGTTTCCTTTGATGCTAGATGATTCAATGGCACTCATCGCCCCGACACGGGTGCTCTATCAGGCGCAGCAGGCCGGCGAGCGGGTGGCGACGCTGTGTGCCATCTGCTTCAACGTCCTCCGCCGCTCCCAGGCACTGCTGAGGCGAGACCCGGAGATGCTGGAACGTATCAACTGGTTTACCGAGCAGGAATATCACGGCGATGTTCACGTCGTCCATTTTCTAGAAATCCTGCGCGATGATCTGGGATGGGAGGCGCTGGCCGAACGGGTAGTACGCCCACTGGCTGGGCTGCGGGTTGCTCCCTACTACGGCTGTCTTCTCCTGCGTCCCTACGAGGAGATCGGCCTGGACGATCCAGAGAACCCGGTCATCCTCCACAATCTAGTGCGGGCGCTGGGGGCCGAGCCGGTGGACTTTCCCTACAACATCGAGTGCTGCGGCTCCTATCTGACGGTGAAGGAGCCCCAGATTTCCGAGACGCTCTCAAAGGACATCGTCGCCTCGGCGCGGGAGCACGGTGCCCAGGTCATCATCACCGCCTGCCCTCTCTGTCAGTTCAATCTCGACTATCCGCAGCGGGAGACGGAGGCCGGTCGCACCGGCAACGAGATACCGGTGCTCTATTTCACTCAACTGATGGCCGTGGCGCTGGGTCTGCCGGAGGAGACGTGGGGGATGACGGAGCATTATGTGGACCCGAGGCCGCTGTTCGACGGATGATTGGCAAATTGGGAGGTTGGGAGATTGGTGGATTGGCAAGTTGGGAGATTGGTGGATTGGTAAGTCGAGGGATTGATGCCGACGGCGAATGTACCGATTGACCAATCTACCAAATACCAGGTTTACTGAGGAATCGCCTATGGAATATCAAGCGCTGGTCATCGGCGCTGGAATTGGTGGAATGCAGGCCGCGTTGGACATTGCCGACAGTGGCTACGAGGTCATCCTGGTCGAGAAGGAACCCTCCATCGGCGGGCACATGGCGCAACTTTCGGAGACCTTCCCGACACTGGATTGTTCCCAATGCATCCTCACTCCGCGCACGGTCGAGGTTGGGCAGCATCCCAACATTCGGCTGTTGACGTTGAGCGAGGTGATAGATGTGCAGGGGGAAGTGGGGAACTTCCGGGTGAAGATTCTGCGCCATCCCCGCTATGTGCGTGAGGACAGGTGTACGGCCTGCGGCGACTGTACTAAGGTCTGTCCCATCGTCGTGCCTAACGAGTTCGATCGGGGACTGGCTGCCCGCCGCGCTATTTATATCCCCCATCCTCAGGCGGTGCCGGCGGTCTACCGGCTTGACCCCGACGCCTGTATGGGACTCTTCCCGCTGGCATGTGGCAAGTGCGCCGAGGCGTGCGAAGCGGACGCTATTGACTACGATATGGCCCCTGAGGTTATCGAGGTGGAGGTAGGGGCTATCGTCGTCGCCACCGGCTACGAACTCTACCAGGACGAGGCGGTGATGGCCTACGCCTATATGGATCACCCCGACGTGATGGATGGGCTGGAGTTCGAGCGGCTGCTTTCCGCCTCCGGCCCGACCGGCGGGAGGATCATCCGTCCCTCCGACCGCACCGTGCCCAAAGAAGTCGTTTTCATTCAGTGCGGTGGCTCCCGCAACCCAGAGCATGGTGTGCCCTACTGCTCGAAAATCTGCTGTATGTACACTGCCAAGCACGCTATCCTCTACAAGCACCGCGTCCCCGATGGGCAGGTCTACATATTCTACATAGATATTCGGGCCGGCGGCAAAGGGTACGAGGAGTTCGTCACGCGAGCGATGGAGGAGGATCGCACGGTGTACATCCGGGGGCGGGTCTCCAAGGTCTTTCCCAGCGACGGCAAGATAATGGTCTGGGGGGTGGATACGCTCACCGGGAGCAAGGTGGAGATTGCTGCTGACCTGGTGGTGGTGGCGGCGGCGATTGTTCCCTCGGAGGGGAGCCGTCGTGTGGCGGAGATGCTGGGCATCGGCGTGGACGAGTTCGGCTTTTACACCGCCAGCGACGAGGAAATGACGCCGGTGGAGAGCGGAGTGCCGGGGGTCTTCCTGGCCGGGGTAGGTCTGGG
>QMOC01000208.1 GCA_003648085.1 Chloroflexota bacterium | reverse complement strand
TGACCCGCATCCTCGCCATCGAAACCTCCTGTGACGAGACCGCCGCCGCCGTGGTCGAGGACGGGCGGCATATCCTCTCCAACGTCGTCGCCTCGCAGGTGGAACTGCACGCCCGCTACGGCGGCGTCTTTCCCGAGATCGCCTCCCGCGCCCACATCGAAGCCATCGTGCCCACCATCGAGCAGGCGATGCGGGAAGCCCACCTCGGCCTCGGTGACCTGGACGCGGTGGCGGTGACCTATGGGCCGGGGCTGGCGGGCTCCCTCTTGGTGGGGGTCAACGCCGCCAAGGGGCTCGCGCTGGGGCGCAACCTGCCGCTGGTAGGGGTCAACCATCTGGAGGCGCACATCTACGCCCATTGGCTGGAGGTGGAAAGCGAGGGTGCGGCCCCGGCGAATCTGGAGTTCCCGCTGCTGGCGCTCATCGTCTCCGGGGGCCACAGCGAACTGATCCTGATGCGCGATCACGGCCAGTACGAGTACCTGGGCGGCACACTCGACGACGCGGCGGGCGAGGCCTTCGACAAGGTGGGCCGGCTGCTGGGACTTCCCTACCCCGGCGGGCCGGCAATCGAAAAGACGGCCCGCGAGGGCAATCCGACGGCCTTCCGCTTCCCCCGCGCCTGGCTGGACGACAGTTACGACTTCAGTTTCAGCGGCCTCAAGACCGCCGTGCTGCGCGCCGTCCAGAAGTACAGCGAGCCGCCCCGGGGCCGCCTGTTGGCCGACCTGGCGGCCAGTTTCCAGGAGGCGGTGGTGGACGTCCTGTCGGCCAAGACGGCGCGGGCGGCGGAGGAGTTCGATGTGACGGCGGTACTCCTCTGCGGGGGTGTCTCGGCCAACCAGGCGCTGAGGGCGGAGACCCGCGAGCGGGCCGGCGTGCCGGTCTACTACCCGCCGCCGATCCTCTGCACCGACAACGCCGCCATGGTGGGCGCATGCGCGTATCAGCACTTCGTCGCGGGCCACCTGGCTGGCTGGGATCTGGACGTCTTGCCGTCGCTGCGGCTGGTGTAAAAGCAATGAACAATGAACAGATTCGGCCACTGGCGTTGGGCGTCGTCCGGCGCGGCCGTGACAATGCCCTTCTGGTCTTTGAGGGACACGACCACATCACAGGCGAGACCTTTTACCGGCCGCTGGGCGGCGGCATCGAGTTTGGAGAGCGCGGTTGGGAGGCGCTGCGGCGCGAGTTCCGCGAGGAACTGGGCGTCGAACTCGTCGGCGTGCGTTACCTGACCACCCTGGAGAACATCTTCACTTGCAACGGTCAGCGCGGTCACGAAATCGTCCTGCTCTACGAGGCGACTCTGGCCGACCAGTCCTTCTATGAGCAAGAAACCTTTGAAGTGCACGAGGAGACCGAAATCCTGGTGGCACGCTGGATGTCACTGTGCGAGTTTCAGGAGGGCGGCCCGCCGTTGTATCCTGATGGATTGTTGGAGCTGCTGACGAGTGAGGGTCCGACACGATGAGACCACTCGATCTTCCACACAACACCATCATGACGGCTCGCAACCTCCTGCGCTCCCTGCGCCGCAAGGGGCTGGACTGCGTCGTCCTGCCTGTCAGCGGCTCCTATCCGGAACTGACGGCCCGGCGTGATCCGCTGCCCTTTCCTTTTAACCGGCTGCTGCCCTTCACCCCCGAGGTCAGCCTGGAGGACGTGCGGGCGCTGGTGGAGATAATCGGTGGCGACCGACGTGTCCAGAACGTGGTGCTGCGCTTCGACACGCTCCGCGCCGGGCCATCCGCGCTCTACAGCCTGCGCCGCCACCTGCTCGACCTGCGCGCCACGGGCAAGCGGATTGCCGCCTGGCTGCCCACCGCCAGCACCTGGGACTACTACCTGGCCTCCGCCTGCGACGAGGTCATCCTTCCCCAATCCGGCCACCTCTTCGCGCTGGGGCTGCGGGCCGAGGCTGTGTTCCTCAAGGAGACGCTGGCGCTGATCGGGCTGGAGCCTGACCTGGAGAGCATTGCCGAGTACAAAGTCGCGCCCGACACTTTCCGCCGCTCGACGATGAGCGAGCCACACCGCGAGATGCTCGACGCCATCCTCGACTCCTACTTCGACGAGATCATCTCCGCCATCGCCCAGGGACGCGGGCTCACCCCCGCACGGGTGCGCGAACTGATTGATGCGATGCCGCTGAGCCCAGCCGAGGCGGTCGAGGCGGGGCTGGCCGACGCGGTGCTCTACGAAGACGAATTGGCCCATCACCTGAGCGATGGGACAACGAACGCCCCTCTGCTCACCTGGCGCGAGGCTGCCCGCTGGCTCCGGCAACCGGTCAAGTGGACCACACGCCAACTCATCGGCGTGGTGTCGCTGGAAGGGCTCATCGTGCCGGGCCGCAGCCGCCGTATCCCCATCCCTGTACCGCTTCCCTTCGTCGAGGCCCAGGCCGGGGCAGAGACGATCGTGCAGGCGCTGCGCCGGGCCGAGGCCGACAGGCGCATCGCGGCGGTCATCTTCCACATCGAGACGCCCGGCGGCTCGGTGCTGGCCTCCGACCTGATCTGCCGCGAGGTACGCCGGCTGCGCGAGCGCAAGCCGGTGGTCGTGCTGATGGGGGGGCAGGCCACCTCCGGCGGCTACTACGTCTCGGCGCCGGCCAACCGCATCGTCGCCCGCCCGACGACGTTGACCGGCTCCATCGGCATCTGGGGCGGCAAGTTCGTCGCGGCAGGTCTGTACAGGAAACTGGGGATCGGTCGCGAGGCAGTGCAGCGGGGCGCGATGGCCGGTCTCTACTCCGAACTGACGCCTTTCAGCGACGAGGAGCGCGCTCGGGTGCGTCGTGACCTGGGCGAGGCTTACGCTCGGTTCAAGGCGCGTGTGGCCGAGGGGCGCGGGCTGACAGAGGAGCGGATGGAGGAGATCGCCCGCGGGCGGGTGTGGACCGGCGCTCAGGCACGTGAGATTGGGCTAGTGGACGAACTGGGCGATTTCGAGACGGCGCTGGCGCTGGCCAAGGAGTTGGCCGGCCTCAAGCCGGAGCGGGAGTACACCGTGGTGCAGGTGCGCCCGCCCCGGCACGAACTGCTCCCCTCACCTTTCCCCCTCGTAGAAGAAAGGGCTGGAGGTAGAGGGCTGTGGGCCTTGCTCGATGCACTGAAGGACCTGGCCCGCGAGCGCACGTGGGCGCTGGCGCCATGGACAATCCGCATCCAGGGATAAGTCAGGAGCACGTGATGAACGAATCTGCACCGCGTTGGAGCACCTCCACCAAGCGCACCATCGTCGTCGTCATCCTCGTTCTGATAGCACTGATACTCTATCGCTTCCGCGTTGTCATCCCACCGCTGGTGATCGCCTTTCTGTTGGCCTTCATCCTCGACCCCATCGCTGATTTCCTCGGCGACCGTCTGCACTTCTCGCGCGGACTGGCCACGGTGCTCGTATTCCTCATCCTGATCCTGGCAATGCTGGGGGCGATGGTTGCGCCCGTGACGGCGGTACCCAGCATCCAGCGAGCCGTGCGCTCCGTCCAGATTGACATCATCCGTATCATCGCCGATATCGGCGCTTTCTTCGAGCAGCCTGTGGAGATCGGAGGCCATTCCCTGGACTTAAGCAAAGTATATGAGGAACTGAGCGCAATGCTGAGCCGCTTCGTGAGCTCGGTCGCCCAAGGGACTCTCGACATCGCGTTCAGTATCGCCTCAGGAGCCTTCTGGCTGATCTTCATTCTGATGGCCGCCTTTTATCTGGTTAAGGACGCCGACCGCATCGTTGAACAACTGGATAGCCTGGCTCCTCCGGGCTATCGTGACGACTTCGCGCGCCTGCGCCAACAGATCACGGAGGTGTGGAGTGCCTTCCTGCGCGGTCAGTTACTGCTGGGTCTAGCATTGGCAACCATCACCACCATAGCGTGCCTGGCCGTAGGTCTCCCCTACGCCGGGGCGCTGGGGCTACTCGCGGGGGTGATGGAGTTCGTGCCCAGTCTCGGCCCAATCATCGCTATGATCCCCGCTGTCCTGCTGGCCCTTTTCCAGGGCTCCACCTTTCTGCCACTGAGCAACTTCTGGTTTGCGGTGCTGGTCGCCGGGCTGTACATCGTGATCCAGCAGATCGAGGGTAACCTGCTCCTGCCCCGCATCCTGGGCCGCAGCCTCAACCTGCACCCGCTGCTGGTGCTCATCGCCATCATCGTCGGCGGCAGCCTGGCCGGCATCCTGGGGATGCTCCTGGCCGCCCCGGTGCTCGCGACCCTGCGCGTCGTGGGGCACTACATCTTCTGCCGTCTCTACGACCGCGACCCCTTCGCCGAGCCGGAGGAGAAGGCACCGCCTCCTAAGCCGGGGCTGCTCAAGCGTGCACGGGAAGCAGCCATGCGCCGGCTTCAAGAAAGAACAGAGCAAGGAATGGAACAAGATGCCAAAAGTTCGGAAGAGAGAGAACACGAGGTGCAAACAATGGAAGAGCCTATCATAGAAATCCTGGCCGAAAGCGAGAACTTCAGCGTGTGGCAGGCCGAGGAGCCTGATGAGGAGACGACTTACCACCTGGAACTGGGGACTGTCACTGTGCACTTCTTCCGCGAGGAGTGGGAGGAGTTCTTGAGATTGATCGGGGAAGTGGAGAGGCATGCTACAGCAGGGTAAGCCAACTCCACAACTCCAGCAATGGCTCGACCGATTGACCCCGGTGGTCGAAGAAGCACGGGAAACACTGCGCCGCCTCAAGCCGGGCAAACTGGTGCTGTACAGCGGCTGTGAACAGGACGCGGACGGCAACTTCCGCCTCACTTTCTTCTGGCAGGAGTACATCATCTCTAACAACGACTTCATCATCCGGCAGGCCGATACCGGTGAAGAGCCCTCCTCCTTCACCCAGAGCCTGATCCTCACCTACTTGGCCACCGCCGACGGCACGACCCCTTCGTGCCGTTGGGTCGGCTTTCGTGATCTCCCCGATGGGATGTTCTACGTCCAGGCCTTCCAGGGCTACACCGGCGGCCGATTGGTGCGCGAACTGCGGGGGGGCGTCGGGAGTTTTCGCCGCGCCGCCGAGGCACTAGGCGGTGAGCCGCTGGCGATAGGCGATGCGGGCTATGCCTTCACGGTGCTGCCGCGCGTGCGCTTGGCCGTCGTCTATTGGGAGGGGGACGAGGAGTTTCCCTCGCAGGCACGGGTGCTCTTCGAGGACACCGCCGCCAACTACATGCCCACCGACGGGCTGGCCATTCTGGGCAGCCAGTTGGTGGGACGTATCCTGAAGGCAGCGCGGTAAGGGCATCTTGGCGGGAAATCCCATCCACATCCATCTGGCGGCGGAGTTTGGATCGCGAAAGGCACGAAAGGACACGAAAAGCGCGAAACACGAAAGCGCGAAAGCGCGAAACGCGAGAGCGCGAAACACGGCGCGAGAGGGTTTCGTGGCTTTCGCGCCCTTTCGCGAGGGTCACGCTCCGAAGACCCCCGAAACGCAGGTGGGCGGGGGATCGCGAAAGGCACGAAAGAACACGAAAAGCGCGAAACACGAAAGCGCGAAAGCGCGAAACGCGAGAGCGCGAAACGCGAGAGCGCGAAACACGGCGCGAGAGGGTTTCGTGGCTTTCGCGCCCTTTCGCG
>QMOC01000207.1 GCA_003648085.1 Chloroflexota bacterium | reverse complement strand
GCCCCCGCCGTTGCCTGGGCGTCAGCAGCACCACGTCGCTCCCCTTCTTGCTGACCACCCGCCGCGCCACCAGGTCGCGCTCCACGTCCAGCCCCAGGGCGATGGCCAGTTTGCGCGCCTCGTCGGCGGGGAAGCGCTCCGCCCGGAAGGCGTCCCAGGCCCCCAGGTACCAATCGGTGACCTCGTCGAACCGGACCTCGCGCCCTCCCAGCAGCCCCCGCTTGCGCATGGCAAAGACCTCCTGCCGGGCCAGGTCAAGCGCGGTCTCGGGGCGCAGTGGCTTAGGCCGACCGGTGCGCTCGTCCACCTCGCGGGTGAGGACCGGCCAGTGCCGGGAGATGACGGAGAGCACCGGGCCGAAGGTGCTGAGGTAGAGGTCCACGCCGGTGATGCCGCGCGCGGCGAACTCCTGGGCCTTCTCGCGGGCCACCCGGCGCACCCGGGGGGCGATGTCGTCCCACCAGACGTGTTGCGTGTTGCGTGTCGCGTGCTGCCGCTTGCGGCAGGCCAGCAGGATGGTGCTGCGGGCGGCGTTCTTCTTGGCCTGATGCAGGGAGTGTTCGCTTTCGGTGTGGACGGGCCAGGAGGATTCGACGCTGAATCCGGCACCGATGAGGGCGGTGGCCAGGGTGTCCCACGCCTCCACCCGCTTGTGGGTGAACATCACGGTGAGGACGCCGTCGTCGCGCAGGACGCGGTACATCTCGCGGAAGGCGGCGGCCATCTTGCGCTCGTAGTCCCGTTCGGCCAGGACCCTTGCCCCCTGTCCTCCCCGGCGAGAGGGGAGGCCCACCCCCTTGAAGCGGGCCGGGTTGGCGACGGCCTCGGCGTCCTTGTCGGTGAGGTGGGCGGCGAACCACTCCGGGTAGAGGTGGCCGACGGCGCGCTTGAGCCAGACGTAGAAGAAGTCGGCCAGTTCGGCGTACATCACGTTGTCGTAGTAGGGGGGATCGGTGACGATGGCGTGGACGGAGCGGTCGGGGAGGGCTGAGAGGTCGGCGGCGTTGCCCTGGAGGACGGTCAGCGGGCCGCGCTCGAAGGTATGGCCCTCCAGGGTGGCCCCGGAGGGAGTCAGCAGACGGGCCATATCCCGGTAGGCGTCGGCCACCTGGTCAATGCACCACGGGAGCAGGTTGGCGGAGGCGTCGAACTCAGCGTGGCTCCAGACAAAGGCAAAGTCGTGGCGGTCAAAGATGCTGCGAATACCGCGCGTCGGGTCGAAACGACAGGCGCGGTTGTTGTAGATGACCGCCTTGTCCATCATAATGCCCAGGTACGTCTCCACCGCCGCCGCACGTTCTTCGTCCATCGCGGCCCGTATCTCGGCGCGCAGTTCGCGCAGCGTCTCGACGAAGGTGCCCAGGGCCAGGAGTTGGCGGGGGGAGAAGAAATCGGCCCAGGTGGGCATCCCGTAGAGCAGCGGGCGGGGGTCGTTGCCTTCAGGGAAGGGCTCCGTGGGGATGATGTCCTCCGCCTCCCAGCGGGGGCGCACACGGGCCAGTTCGGCCTCAGCGGCGCGGACGGCGGCCAGATCCTCCTCGGTGGGGGCGCGGAAGTCGAAGCCGCCCCGCCGCTTGACCGCGACGGCGTAGAGCATCTGTCCCATCCGCCCGGCCTGAGCCTCGGCCTTGATGTAGTCGCCGTCTAGCGCCTCGCCGGTCCAGGGGGAGCGGCCCACGCCCCGGCGCACTGTGCCCTCGTCGGGGTCGAAGTCAATGGCGTCGCCGCGCACGATCTCGAAGCGAGGTTCGCCCCAGGCAGGGTCGGTGAGGAGGCGCACGGCGACCGGGTTCTTGCCCTTGCTCAGCCACCAGTTGGGACTGAGGGGGACCGGCTTGCCGGTGGTGGGGCAGGCGACGGTGCGCGCCCAGAGGTAGGCGAAAATGTTTTCGCCATCGCCCTTGGGGAAGAAGGGGGCCAGTTTGTCGTTCACCCGCTTGGCCCATTCCTGTCCCCACTTCTTAATATCGGCCGCCAGGTCAGGGCCGTAGCGGGCGGGGTAATCGAGGGTGGCCTTGAGGATGACGGCGGCGACGGGGTTGAGTTCGTTGGCGACGGTGGCGAAGCCGTAGCGCTGGGCCTCGAAAGATATGGAGCCGCCGCCGGCGAAGGGGTCAAGGATGACGAAATCCCGTAGGGGCAACCCTCGTGGTTGCCCGCTGCCCCAGGTGAGGGCCAGGAGTTCCTCCAGCAGGGCCAGGTCTTCCGGCGTAGGGTTGCTGGTGAAGGCGCGGGGGTAGCCGTAGGGGTTGGGGCCGAGGTTCTCCCCTGTCTCGCGGGCGCGGAGCAGACGCTGGCGGACGGTGACGGGGTCGCCGTGGATGCCCATCAGGCGCAGGAACCAGGCGTGGTAGGCGGCTTCGGTGGGGAAGCGCTGACGCAGGCCGGGATCCGCGGCCACGGTCTCGTAGTCCGGCAACAGGCTGGCGACGACGGCGGCGCGGGAGATGGTGAGAGGCCGCCGCGCCCACCAGACGTGGAGGCGGTTCAGGGGCGGCTTGCGGGCCGCGCTGGCATCGCGCAGGCTCTCCGCGCCGATGGCGTCGAAGGGAAGCCAGGATTCGAGGAGGATGGGGGGGTAGGGAGACATACGATCTCTCCTTAGGGCTTCCGTTCTAATACACCCAACGGCAGGGGGATGGCTGGCGAAGTGGACACGGCAACCTGGTATAGCGCAACAGACTGGTCACCTCGTTGTTCGACATACAGCAGGTGATCCCGATCCACCCAGCGCAGCGCGATCACCATATTTCCACTTTGAGTCAAGCGGTACACCTTCGAGTAGCTCACGTCCGCCACAAACAACTCCACGGCAGGATGGTCTTCATCGAGGCTGCGGCCCAGGAAAGCAATCCACCGACCGTCCTCCGACCATTGGGGCGGCATCCCCAGATCAATCTGATAGTGGGTGCCCAGTCCACTCTCAACAACATCGTATGTTGCATCCATAATCATGCCACTGCCGTCCATCACGCGGAGGCTGCGTTCTCCGCTGGCAGATACAGCGAAAAAAGCCAACCTATCATCAACGGGCGAGGGAGCAGGCCACCACTCAGCATAATTTGGAGTGTTAGTCACATTGACGGGAAGGGCAGAAGTAGGAGACAAGGTCACCATGTATATATCGCTGCCATCCCCATTCTCAGGCCACGCAAAGTAGTAGGTGTCTTGATCTTGAGTAAACTGAACGAACTCCAGCAATGTGCTTACGCCATCACGGGTGAATTCGGGGGTCTGTTGGACAGGCTGGAAGAGTGGCCGATATAGGATCGCGCCAACAACACATAAGACAATGATCAGTAGCAATGCCAACAGCGTTGTGTTGGTATGCAATTTCCACCAGAAGCGATCGAACACTCCTGGCTGCGAGGACGGGAGATCGCCGTGTTCAGGAATCGGATCCACGTTCGCTAGAGCTCTGCTTCGAAACTATTCACTTGCTGCCAAAGATGAGTCTTGAGCTGCACCAGGTGCTCGTGTTGTGGAGTGTGCGGTCTGAGCTGCAGGCTGAGACGGTCAGCTTTTATGAGCTCGTTCTTGGCTTTCTGGACATCTGGCACTTCCAGGAATGCTTGTGCCCTAGCAAGTCGCCATCTCAAAGCCTCTGTTGGCGAGGAGAAAACGAATCTTATTTGATCCTCGTCGCCTCCTATGCCAGGTAGCACAGAAGAGAACGAGAGGATGGCAGGTGTACCTAGTCCTAGCAACTGCTGTAACCAGGAGAGCAAACTCTTCAGCATTTCTCCCCTCCTTCGGTTTTCTTTTGCCCTTCCCCGTTCCCGGGCTCGTATTCAAAGATGTACCCGGCGGGAGTTGGATCGTGATCCCGGTAGAATCGAGTGGCGTATTTCCAGATGACACGCTCATGATAATATCCTTCTGCAGGCTGCAACCCCAACCTCTTATGCAGCTCTTCTTTGTAAAGCACAAACGCAGCACGAATAGTGTATCCCCAACTGATGGCTCCTTGAATTGACAGTAGATAGAAGCAGAAAGCTAGGATCAATGCTGCTGCCATCTTAGCTGGTGAGAGGATCCAATCAAACCGACGCAACAGTATGTCTACGTAGACTAGCTCCGCACCGAAGAACAAAGTGACTACTGCCATATTGAGCAAGAAGTCTAGCAAAGTCTTTTCTTTCTCGACAAAGGATGCATACCCATCCTTTTCTAGGATAGGTGCCAGGAAGGGCCAGAATGTTACAGAGTCAATTCCAAATAGATGTCCTGGGTACTCTTCGGCAGCAGCGATGGCGTTACCTAACCGTGTGGGCAAAACACGCCAGGTCTGATGATGAGGGTACATCCATATGAGTTCGTGGTTCAGTGCATTGCGCATAAACTCGCATTCCCGTGCGCTGATGAGGGCGTGCCCCGTCTCTTCATCGGATTCTTCGTATGCTAGTTCCTGATAGCGCTTGGCCTCTTGGTCCAGTCTCTGGACCTGCTCCTGAAGGTACAAAATGCGGCGATAATTGGACGTGCGCAGCCGCTTTCCTATACGATAAGGAAGCAGAGGGTATCCCTCGAAAAAACGAATTATAGGGATGTTCAGGACTGCGAGCACGTATGCTCCCAGCAGGACCAAAAAGACTACGATGATGCCAATAGGCACAGCCGATTCCTGCTCTACCAGAATCCTGTAAAAGCGGGTATCTTCAAGTAGCGGCCAGACGACGGTGATGTTTAGACCCACGAGGATGAAGGAGGGGAGCACAACAGACAGCCGCAGAGCCTGCAAGAATAACGCCACCAAATCTGACAGGGTCTTGACAAATATGGACACTTCATCATCCTCCTACTCACCACTCAACAGCACCCTCAGCGCCTTCTGCGCCCGCCGGGCCTCCGGCCCGGCGCTGCATTTGCTGAACCAGTAGTAAGCCTCCTCGTCCCCCATCGCCTGCACCCCCCGCCCGATGGCCTCGATGCGGTCGTGACGGGCCAGCGGCTTGACGGCCAGGAGGATCAGCGCCAGCCGCACTCCGGTCGGCTCATCCAGATAGAAGGGCCTGTCACGACCGGCGGCGCGGGCCAGGTCGGTGGCCTTGTGGCCACTGGCCCGGAGCGCGCTCAGCAGGTGATCGGCCACGGCCCGCAGCGGGTCTCCGCCCAGTTCGATGCCCCACATCGCGCCGGGGGCGTGCTCCGCTCGCTCGCCGTTGTGTCGCAGCCACTGGTAGAGGGCCACGCGGTAAACGCCGTCGGCGTCCGGGATGGTGTAGAGCACGAAGGGACGCTCCGGGTCGGGCTCCGGCGGCGGGGTGACGCGGTAAGGAGCACGCCGAGGGTGGGGCAAGATGCCATCTTGCTCTACATCCACATCGAAGGGCAAGATGGCATCTTGCCCTGCGTCCAAATTCACCTGGAACAGACGCCTCCGCCCACGGTAGGGGATGGGATGGGCAAAGCGTCGGGGGTTCGCCAGATGCCAGGCGTAGCAGGGCTCGCCGGGGAAGGGCCCGTCCAACAGGTGCCGGTCGCGCAGCGATTCGTAGGCCGCCTCGTCCAGCGGGGTGATGTCGCTCAGTTCCACCGTGCCGATGAGCGCGCCGTAGTCCAGCGCGTCGGGGTCGAAGCCCAGG
>QMOC01000206.1 GCA_003648085.1 Chloroflexota bacterium | reverse complement strand
GGTGTTGATGGTGCCGCCACCGCCGGTATTGTTGACGTTGGCCCAGGCGGTGCCGGTGGCCCAGAGGGTGGCTTCCAGCGTGACGGTGGAGTTCGCCGCGACGGTGATGCCCACGGTGTGGCGCACGAGGATGGTGTTGGTCAGGACAACGGGACTATTGAGCAGACGGACCCCGCTGCAGTCGCCGGCGGTGTTGCGGGCGATGGTGGTGTGGAGCAGCCGAGGCGACGAGTGGTCGTGGATGTACAGCCCGCTGCCGGCGGTGTTGGCCCGGTTGTCGGTGACGACGGTGTTGGTCAGCGTGGAGGGGCTTTCATACAGGTACAGTCCGCCTCCCCGGTAGGCAGTGTTGTAAGAGACGGTGTTGCCGCTCAGCGTGGCGGCGCTGTGATCCAGGAGCAGCCCGCCGCCGAAGTCGGCGGTGTTGTAGGAGACGGTGTTGCCGCTCAGCATGGCGGCGCTCTCCCACAGGTACAGCCCGCCGCCGAAGTCGGCAGTGTTGGAGTAGATGGTGTTGTCGCTCAGCGTGGCGGCGCTGTAGTACAGGCGCAGCCCGCCCCCCCGGTGATCGGCAGTGTTGTAAGATATAGTGTTGTCGGTAAGCGTGGCGGTGCTTGCGTACAGGTGCAGTCCGCCGCCGTTGTTGGCGGCGGTGTTGGCGGAGACGGTGTTGCCGCTCAGCGCGGCGGCGCTCCTATACAGGAACAGCCCGCCGCCGAAGTCGGCGGTGTTGGAAGAGACAGTGTTGCCGCTCAGCGTGGAGGGGCTCTCCCACAGGTACAGCCCACCGCCGTCTCCGTTAGCGATATTGGTATTGGAAAACACGCGGTTGTTGCTGATGGCGGCCGTGGCATTGATGATGTACATCCCACCGCCTTCATTCCACCCGGCCGATGGTGAGCCGCCCAACCCGGCGGCGTCCCCGCCGGTGAGGCGCAGCCCCTCCACCGTGGGGCTGATCTCCCCCGCGATGACCATCACCCGCCCTAATCCCTGCGCGTCCAGTGTGGTGGGGTATGAGACGGGATTGGGCGTGGTCCAGTTGGTCGTAGTGTATCCGCCCCGTATGGTCACCGTCTTGCTGATGTACACCACCTGGGTGATGAGGTTGCTCGCCGGGGGATTGGGATAACCGGCCGGCACGGGGCGTCCCTGCACACCCGTGTAGACCCCCGTTGCTACGCGGATTTCCTCCCCCGGCTGGGCCTGGTCTACCGCGTACTGCACCGTCCGGCAGGGGCTGGCTGCGCTTCCGCAGCCGGGCGCGTCTGTGCCGGTGGCCCCGTCCACCCGGATGACGCCGGTGCCGGCCTGGGCCTGAGCCAGATGGTGCGGCCCGCCTAGCAGCCACATCGAGGCCAGCGCCAGGCCCAAGCCCAAGGTGAGTGAAATGAGTAGACGTTTGGTTTTCATCTTTACCTCCGAGAGTGTTGATTGGTAAGATTGTCACTACTCAGCCGACCTCAGACGAGACGTTGAAGCGCATCCTTGGGGACGCGGACGGACGCGGAAAAACGCGGATGCATTTGTTCAGATGTCCATCCGCTGCGTCCGATCCAGAATCCGGCGGAGCGGCCGGGTGGTAACAAATCAGATTCATCATACCAACTAAACGTGGCGGGAACGTGGCGGGAACGTGGCGAAAACGTGGCGGGAACGCTCCGGTTGGCAATTTTTCTGCGGATACTGTATAATGTCAATGTGGTTGTGTTGAGCCTCCTCGGTGAAATGACGATGGCACACCTGTCGCTTTATTTGCTGGGGACTTTCCAGGTGACACTGGATGGCAAGCCGGTCACGAGTTTTAAATCCAACAAGGTACGGGCATTGCTGGCCTACCTGGCCGTCGAAGCAAACCGGCTGCATCGCCGCGAGACGTTGGCCGGGTTGCTGTGGCCCAAGTGGCCCGACCGGGACGCCCTCAGTAACCTGCGCTACGCCCTCTACGACCTCCGCAGGGCCATCGGCGACCACACGGCCGAGCCTCCCTTCCTGAAGGTCACCCGCGACACACTCCAGTTCAACACGGCCAGCGATTATAGCCTCGACGTCACCGCCTTCGAACAGCGCATAACGAGTCAGCGAATCGGCGAATCTGCAATCTCCAGTCTCCAGTCTGCAATCTCCCTCTACCGTGGGCCTTTCTTGGAGGGGTTTTCCATTGGAGATAGCCCTGCCTTTGAGGAATGGGTGCTCTTCGAGCGGGAGCGGTTGGAGCGGCAGGCGCTGGATGCACTCCGTCGCTTGGCGGCCATTCACGAGCAGTGCGGCGAATACGAACAGGCCCAACGCTACGTCCGGCGGCAACTCGAACTGGAACCCTGGCAAGAGGAGGCTCACCAGCAGTTGATGCGCTTGCTGGCGCTCAGCGGTCAGCGCAGCGCCGCTCTGGCCCAGTACGAGGTCTGTCGCCGCTTGCTGGCCGAAGGATTGGGCGTCGAGCCGGCGCGGGGAACCACCGCGCTGTATGAGCAGATTAAAGCAGGCTCCAGGCTCCAGGTTCCAGATTCCAGGTTGGGGGTGCGGCCTTCTACCCTGCAGCCTGCAACCCAACTGACGTCGTTTGTCGCTCGAGAGCAGGAACTGATGAGACTGGACGGGTTTCTCGGAACCGCACTCGCTGGCCAGGGGCAGGTGGTTTTCGTCACCGGCGACGCGGGCAGCGGCAAAACCGCGCTGGTGGACGAGTTCATCCGGCGCTCCATGGAGACGCATGGCGATGTCGTCGCGGCCGGTGGAAACTGCAACGCGCACACCGGCATCGGCGACCCGTACCTGCCCTTCCGCGAGATCGTACAACTGCTCACCGGAGATATCGAAGCCAAACGGGCGGGAGGTGCCATCACACGCGAACACGCCCTCCGTTTGTGGGCCGTGCTGCCCGACGCGGTGCAGGCGTTGGTGGACGCTGGCCCGAATTTGATTGACCTCTTTGTACCGGGGGCGGCCCTGGTACTGCGCGTGGAGGCTTTTGTACCTCGTGGGGCGATCTGGCGGGCCAGGCTGGACGACCTGGTGCAACGTGCAGCGCTCCATCCTGACTCGACCGACCTGCAGCAGGTGAATCTGTTCGAGCAGATCACCAGGGTGTTGCAGAGCCTGGCGCGCCAACATCCATTGATCCTCGTGCTGGACGATCTGCAGTGGGCAGACACCGGTTCCATCAGCCTGCTCTTCCACCTGGGACGGCGACTGGCAGGCAGCCGGATACTGGTCATAGGCGCTTACCGGCCGGGAGAGGTGGCGCTGGGGCGCGGTGGAGAACGTCACCCTCTGGAGCATATCATCAACGAATTCCAGCGCGATTTTGGGGACATCCAGGTGGACCTGGCTCAAGCCGACGGGCGGCAGTTTGTGGAGGCTTTCCTGGACAGCGAGCCCAATCGCCTGAGCGCCGCGTTCCGTGAGACGCTCTACCGGCACACCAACGGGCATCCGCTGTTTACCGTCGAACTGGTACGGGGCTTGCAGGAGCGAGGGGATCTGGTGCGAGACAAGGCCGGCCGCTGGGTGGAGGGACCAACTCTGGATTGGGAAAGACTGCCGGCGCGTGTGGAGGCAGCCATCGCGGAGCACATCGGCTGCTTGCCGGCGGAATGGCAGGAAATGCTCAAGATCGCCAGCGTGGAAGGGGAAGAGTTCACCGCTGAGATCGTAGCCCGTGTGCAGGGCCTCGATGAAGAAGAAGTCATTCGGCATTTGAGCGGCGCGTTGAACAAACGATATCGCATGGTGGTCGCCCAGAGCCTGCTGCGGCTGACCGGGCGACGATTGTCCCGCTATCGCTTCCGGCATTACCTATTCCAGAAATATCTGTACAACCGTCTGGACGAGGTGGAGCGGGCACGTCTGCACGAGGCCGTAGGCAACGCCCTGGAGACGTTATACGGGGAGAACAAGGCCGAGATTGTCGTACAACTGGCGCACCACTTCGAAGCGGCGGGTATGGTGAACAAGGCGGCAGATTACTTGCTCCAGGCCGGGAAGAGAGCTGTGCAGATGTCCGCCCACAAAGAGGCCATCGCACACTACACGCGGGGAATCGAATTGCTCAGAACTCAGCCGGACACCCCAGAACGCGCGCGGCGAGAACTGGCGCTACAGATCGCTCTCGGCACCCCGCTTCAGGCGCTCAAGAGTTACGGAGCGCCGGAGCGAGGGCGGGCCTATGCCCGCGCCCGCGAATTGTGCCAGCAGATTGGCCAGACGCCGGAGGTCTTTCAGACGCTGCTTCTGCAGTGGAGTTTTGATATGCCGCGGGCCAAACATCGGAAAGCGTTCGATCTGGCGGAGCAACTTTTTGACCTCGCCCGGCAGATGCAGGATCCGGCGCAATTGGCATTGGCCCACGCGGCACTGGGAATATCCCTGTTATATCTGGGAGAGTTCACACGCTCTCGGCTCCATCTTGAGCAAGCCCTCGCTGGCTACGATCCGCAACGGCACCATTCCCTGGTCATCCCTGTCGGCCAAGACATGAAGGTGACCAGCCTTTCGTATTTGAGTTGGATTTTGTGGTTCCTGGGCTATCCGGATCAGGCGCTCCGCCGGGCTCGGGAAGCAATAACTCTGGCGCGCGAACTGGATCATCCCTATAGCCTGGGCTTTGCGCTGGGCATAGCCGGCTGCGTCACCCATCTGCGCTGCGGAAAGTACGACGTGGCACTGGCGGAGGCAGAGACGCTGCTAAGACTCTGGAACGAGCAGGGATTTGCGCTGTATCGGGCCTGGGGAATGTGCGTCAAAGGCCGGGCGCTGACCGAGCAGGGATGGATGGAAGAGGGGATCGCCAATCTGCGTGAGGGAGTGGCTGCGTGCAAATCTGTGGGCATCATCGCCTCCCATACGCAGCAACTCGCCAACTTCGCCGAGGCGTGTAAGAACGCGGGACAGATCGAAGAGGGGCTAAGCGCGGTAGCGGAAGCATTGGCACTGGTGGAGGAGACAGGCGAGCGTCACTTTGAGGCAGAGTTATACCTGCTCCGGGGAGAGTTGATGCTGATGATGGGGGACGACAATCAGGCTGAAGCCGAAAATTGCCTGCGCCATGCCATTGAGATTGCCCGCCGTCAACAGGCCAAATCGTGGGAACTGCGGGCAGTGACGGCCCTGTGCTGTCTGTGGCAAAAGCAGGGCCAGCGAGAGAAAGCCCGGAAACTCCTGGCCAGCACCTACGGCTGGTTCACCGAAGGATTCGATACACTGGATTTGCGAAAAGCCAAGACGCTGCTCGAAGAACTCACGCACCCTGGAACAGATAGAAAGCGGCGACATCGCGGTGATGAGCGTGTTGATGGAGAGCCGGCTGTGTCCTCGAATGGATCGCCGACGGTGTCGCTTACGACGCCGGCTTGTGAGCGTTGAAGGATGGGCAGGGGCCTGTAGTGGGCGGGAGAGGGAATGAGACGATGCGCAAAGTATCGCTACTCATTACAGTGCTCGCGCTGACATTGGCGTTGGCCGCGCCGGTTCTCGCCCAGGGGCCTATCATCCACGTCGTGCAGCGGGGGGGAGAATCTGTTCCGCATCGCGCTGCGCTACGGCACGACCGTCCAGGCACTGGCAGCCGCCAACGGCATCGTCAACACCGGCCGCGTC
>QMOC01000205.1 GCA_003648085.1 Chloroflexota bacterium | reverse complement strand
GGGGGTGGGATGGCACTGGCTTTTGTGGCCGGCGCGATATGCTCTGCCCTGGCCGGGTACATGGGCATGACAGTTGCCGTGGCTGCCAATGTGCGCAGCGCAGCAGCGGCCAACGAGAGCATCAACCGGGCTTTTCAGGTGGCCTTCTACGCTGGTTCGGTGATGGGCCTGGCCATGGTGGGCCTGGCAGTCATCGGTATGAGCACGATCTACCTCATCACCGGCGATCCTGAGATCATCCTCGGCTTCAGTTTTGGGGCCTCTACGCTGGCCCTGCTGGCTAAAGCAGGTGGCGGTATCTACACCAAGACAGCCGACATCGCTGCCGACCTGGTGGGCAAGGTTGAGATTGGCATCCCCGAGGATGACCCCCGTAACCCGGCCGTGGTCGCTGATAACGTTGGGGACAACGTCGGCGATGTGGCGGGCATGGGAGCGGATATCTTCGATAGTTACGTGGCCAGTACCGTGGCCGTCATGCTGCTGGCTGCATCGCTCTTCGCGGGGAACGCTGCCCTGCAAGTCAAGTACATCGTGTTCCCCCTGATTCTGTGCACGCTGGGCATCGTCGCTTCGCTCATCGGTATCCGGTTCGTGCGCGTGGGTAAGAACGGCAAGCCGGGCCAGGCTCTCAACCGAGGGACGATCATCACCTGCACGACGTTTGCCGGACTGGCTACTGCCGTCGTCCTGCTGGGCGGCTACAACCTCGGCGTGCTGTGGGCCACGCTGGCCGGGCTCGCCACCGGCATCGTCATTGGCTTCACCTCCGACTACTTCACCTCTGCAGAGAATAAGCCGGTGTTCGAGACAGCCAGAGTCTCCAGTTCCGGCGCAGCCATCAACATCATCACCGGCTTCAGTTATGGGTTGATCAGCATCCTTCCTTCAATAGTTGGCATCGTACTGGCGACGCTGCTCTCCTATTATCTGATGGAACGATCCGGGATGAGCGGCATCTATGGTGTAGGCATCAGCGCGGTAGGGATGCTGGCCGTCAGTGGGATGATCGTTTCCTCTGATGCCTACGGCCCTATCGTGGACAATGCGCGAGGCATCGCCGAAATGGCCGGCATGTCGCAGAAGGTCATTGATACAGCCGATGTACTCGACGCAGCCGGCAATACGGCCAAGGCTATCACTAAAGGTTTTGCCATCAGCGCCGCTGCACTTACCGTCCTGGCCCTCTTCGCGGCTTATGCGGAGGTGGTGAAGATAAGAGGCATAGAGTTGGCCCTCAGCCTGCGAGACCCGATAGTTGTCGCAGGTGTGCTGTTGGGAGCAATGACACCGCCACTGTTCAGCGCGCTTACTATGCTATCCGTCACGGGCAACGCTTTCAAGATGATAGAGGAGATCCGCCGGCAGTTCGATGAACACCCCGGTATCCTGGCAGGCACCGAGAGGCCCGACTACGCGACCTGTGTCGACCTGGCCGCCCAGGGTGCACTGGTATCCCTGGTTCTACCCGCCTTTCTGGCCGTCGTTTTCCCCGTTCTGGTGGGCTTCATTCTCGGCCCCGAGGCGCTGGGCGGATTCCTGGGAGGGAGCATCTTCACCGGCGTCATTTTCGCCTTGCTGATGTCCAACGCTGGTGGGCTATGGGACAACGCCAAGAAGTTCATTGAGGCGGGAGAGTTCGGCGGTCCTCGCTCAGATGCACACAAGGCCAGCGTCGTGGGCGACACCGTCGGCGATCCCTTCAAAGACACGGCCGGCCCTTCCCTCAACACACTCATCACCGTGATGTCTCTGGTGTCTTCCCTGTTCGCTCCCATCATTGCCGTTTTCCATTTGTTTTAGAGTTCGCTGACAGGAGTGCGTAGACATGCCCAGACGCGGCGGCAATGCCTTCCGCCCCAGCCAGGCCCCACCAGATGTGAGGGTCATCAACAACCTCCCCGGTCGCTATCCGGTCGAGGATTGGCGCGCTTACTACTGGGCTGTGACAGACGATGGTGTTCCGTGCGACCGATACGTGACCATCCAACTGCCGCGAGGCTACGCTGACGCCTGCCCTCCGGTAGCCTGGGGTGAACAGGGCTGCATTTACCAGGTGCGCCGTTGGGGATTGGCCTGCCTGCCCTCGCTGTTAGAGGCGATAGGCTTCGACCCAACCCCTTTAGTGGATCCCAACGCACCACCATCTGAACTTGTCCGCGTCTACCTGGAAGCCACCCACTTTGATCTACCCGGTGGCTTCATCATCGCCGACCCGGATTACCCACTGCTCCTCTTTGATCCCGCTGGCGATCTGAAAGGCTCCTGTATCAACGGTATCAGTTACTTGGGCGCGCTGGTGTGGATGGCAACGAACGGGCGCATCGCTGCTGATTTCCAGCGCGTCCGGCGAGAAGCCCCCGAGTTCTACCATCGGGCGGTCGAGGCTTTCCGCCACGTGCTGGTCAAGGGGACAAGTACCACCTGACGAGAGGCATTACCGGCAGGACAAGTAGGCGCTCGGCAAAACCGCTCTACTCTCAAGCGGACAAGGCTGAACGGTTGCCAACCGTCGGGGATCTGACGCCGGACACGCTGCCGCACGTGGAACGTGAAATGTGAAACGGCTAAGACGAAGGGAGCCGAGGCGATGCTCGATAAGAACGTGGTGGAGGCCGTATTGTTCGACCTGGACGGGACACTGATGGACACCGACGATCAGGCAGTCGAGGCATTGGCACGTGGGCTGCAACGGCTGCACTGGCCCTGTGCGCATCGGGCCGCCCGTCGCCTCATTATGGCCTTCGAGACCCCCGGTAACGCGCTGATGACGCTGGTGGACGCGCTGGGGCTGGACGCGCCGCTGGCGACCTTCACCGACCTGCTCCGTCGCCGGCGCGGCTTGCGCACGCGGGCCGATTTCCGCATCGTCACAGGCGCGAAGGAGATGCTCACCGCGTTGAACGGGCGCTACCGGCTGGCAGTGGTGACCACACGGAGCCTGAGTGATGCGGAAGCGTTCCTGACCCACTATGGCCTGCGTGATCTTTTCGGCGCGCTGGTGACCCGTGAAAGCACGGGGCGGCTCAAACCCCACCCTGCCCCTATCCGATATGCAGCCCTATCGCTAGGTGTGCCCGTCGAGCGGTGCGTAATGGTGGGGGATACGCCGGTGGATGTCAGGGCCGCCAGGCGGGCGGGAGCGTGGGCAGTGGGTGTACTGTGTGGCTTCGGCGAGCGAGAGGAATTGGAGCAGGCCGGCGCCCACGTCATCCTGGAGCACGTCTCAGAACTTGCGTCACTCTTGTGATAGTCTTGCGAGGGCCTCACCGTCCACCTGGGACTACGTCCGGCCCGACCTCCGCAGAGGTCACCTCACGGAGAGCCCGTCCCATCGCAATCCGATTGTAACCGGCCCGTAACCCTGCGTAATCGAACGATGCGTATAATCAGCAGAGAAAACCTGCGCAGGGCTGGGACTGCCCATCGCCAAACACGTAGTGGAATTGCACGGCGGACACATCGAGGCCGAGGGTGAGGAGGGCAAAGGCAGCATCTTCACGATCGTGCTGCCCGTCGCTGAGGAGAAAGCGGGATGAAGGCAGACATCACTTATGCCCGGATGGACTCGCCGGTCGGGCCGCTGTGGGTAGCCACGACCGAGATGGGAATCTGCGCTGTGGGATTAGGTATTGGACAGCCGGAGGCCTTCTTCGCCTGGCTGGCCCGACATATCGCTCCGGAGCCGCCGCGTGAGGATGCCGAAACGTTGGCCCTTGCGCTGGCCCAGTTACGCGAGTACTTCTCCCGCATCCGGCGTGCGTTCGACCTGCCATTGGACGTGCGCGGGACGGCCTTTCAGAAGGCGGTATGGGCCGAAGTTGCACGCATCCCCTACGGGACGACGACAACCTACAGCAAAATTGCGCAACGCATCGGCCGGCCTGGGGCTGCGCGGGCGGTGGGAGCAGCGGTAGGTGCCAATCCCCTGCCCATCCTCATCCCCTGCCACCGGGTCATTGGGGTGGGAGGCTCGTTAACCGGCTACGGTGGTGGACTGGAGGTGAAAGCGGCACTCTTGCGGCTGGAAGGTACGTTGCAGAGGACTCCACCACACCGAGGGCTCGGAGATGCAGAGAGGCACGAGATAGACTTCAGGGCTTGATCCGATATTGACTGTTCTCACAGAAACGTTTAAAATTGCGAAACTGGACCCCGGCGATTTTGCTCGTAGTAACGACTTCTGTCGTTCAAAGCGAGAGCAGAGCGACTGAAGTCGCCACTACGACCCCCATATCTTGCGGTTCATCAGCCGTCATACCGTAAACATGGGGGGCTCCCAAAAATTTAAGGAGGTTGAACTATGCTCGGACAAAAGACGTTGATAATGCTCTCTTGTCTCTGCCTCACCCTCACCCTCGCGCTTGGTCTAGTTGCCTGCACTGCACCGGCTACTACGCCGACGACCACGACTGAAGCACCAACCGTCGTCACGCCAAAGGAGATTATACCTACACCTGAACCGACGCCCATCGTCGTGACCGTGATAGTCGTGGTCACTGACACTCCCCCGCCGGTCACAGAGGCGGCTGTGCCGGTCACAGAGACACCCGTGCCGCCTACCGAGACCCCACGTCCTCAGCCGCGAGCCACGCCTACCAGTGTCGGCCCGCTCTATTTCCCCGAGCCAAGAGGGCTGGATCACTGGCAATTCCTACCGGACGGCGGGGTCGAATGCAAGATCATCCTGCACATCACAGGCGGTGTACCTCCCTATATTGTTCACCACGATGTGGATACTTTCACCACCTGGGAGACCGATCCAGAGATCGTTTTCAGAGCAGAGGCGTGCAGCTTGATAGTGCACACGATCAAGGTCGAGTCCGCCGATGGGCAAACGTTTTCGGACGACTACGCGATCACGCCTCCCTGGTGTGTTACGCCAGGGCCATAAGGACAGGAGAATGAGCAAAAAGAATCCGTCCCTATGTCTGGCTATCCTTGGCCTGGTAGCCAGTATCTTGGCCTGTAACTTTCCAGGGCAAGGGATTCCTACACCTCCCGCCTCACCGCCCATCGAGACGCCCCACGTCACCGCCACCTCACCACCGCAGGAGACAGCACCGCCTCCACCAACCGAGACGCTGCAGGAGACAGCGCCGTCGCCAACCGAGACGCTGCCATCCACCCCCACCCAATGGTTCCCGCCCACCAACACACCCACGTCAGAGATCACCCCGCCGGCGGTGACGCCCACTTCCACGACGCCAGCCAGCGCCGGCCCACTGAATTTTTCCGTGCCAACCGCGCTGGACCACTGGCAGCCCCTCCCCAACGGCGAGTACGAATGCAAGATCATCCTGCACATCACGGGTGGCGCACCCCCCTACACCGTTCACCACGACGTGGATGTCTTCACCACCTGGGAAACCGACCCAGAGATCGTTTTCAAGGCGCATGGGTGCGGCGCGATAGTGCATACCATCCAGGTCAAATCAGCCGACGGGCAGACAGTCTCGCAGGGCTATTGGATCCCGGTTCCCTGGTGCGAGAGTGAGGAGTAGTGTGGCGGGTCTGACGCGGCGGGAGTTTCTCAAACTGAGCGGGGCGGCACTGGCAGGAGCCATCCTGCCACCTCTGCCTCCCCGTGATCAGGTCGCACGCGAAAAGGCCCGCTTAGGGCGGATCACCGAATGG
>QMOC01000204.1 GCA_003648085.1 Chloroflexota bacterium | reverse complement strand
TTATTGGGTTCAGCCTCCCACAATACGTCCACCCATTCCACGTTGGACCATTCGCTACAATCCCGGTTGCACGCCTTGACACGGTAGTAGTAACGCGCCGCGCCTCGTCCGCTGATTGCACAGGAGGTACCTGAGCCGGAATAGACCTCGAGCCCGCCGGTGAAGGCATCGTTCGTGGCCTCCTCCAGAACGTAGTGAGTGGCGTAGTCAGCCCTGCTCCAAGACACCGTGTAAGCACCGTCACCGTCAGGATTGCTGATGGTGTGCAGCGTGGGGGCCTCCGGGATAGGGGGCCAATAGCGCATAACCACCGGGAGGTAGACCTTGCCCGACTTGATGCGTAACTCCACCCAAACGTTCTGCGGGCTATCCAGCGTCCCGCTCCCCCCGTCAATGGTGATGGTGCCGGTATACGTGCCTATAGTCAGGCTGGCAATGTCTACCGAGACGTAGAGTGTGGAGGGGGCTGTGCCGGTGAGGGGTGAGATGCCCAGCCACGACGCCGATTTCGAGGCGCTCCAATTCAGTTGCCCACCTCCGCCGTTGCTGATAGTCACACTCTGGGGCGGAGGGGGCGCACTGCCCTCCACTGCGCTGAAAAAGAGCGAGGTGGGGGAAAGTCGTAGTAGAGGCTGGTCGGTGAGGGTAATGGTGTGAGTGCTGGTGAGCATGCCTCCGGCATTCATCACCGTGACGGTGATGACCTCGAAGCCGGGCGTATCCCAGGTGAAGGCAACGGCGTCGCTCAGGCCATCCGTGTGCGTCACCGGCGATTGTCCTGTGGCCCGCCAGATGTAGGTGATGGGCTGCGTGGCCGTGACCGGGCCGACGGTGGCCGTGAAGCCGTAGGTGACGCCGATGACACCGATGGTCGGGCCGCTGATGGTCATCTCGGTTGGCGGAGCCGCAGTGGTGAAGGTCCATACATCACCGGCCGTGAGGCTCAGACCATCTGTGACGGTGATGGCCCAATAGTAGGTGGTGAGAGGTTGCAGCACACCTGGGTCGTACATGGTCGTGATACAGGTAGTGACAACAGACGGTGGGGTGCCGGTATCGAGGGCGAGGGTGTAAGTCACCACATCACCGTCGGGGTCGCCGCCCTGCCAACTGAGTACCTGCGTCAGCGGAACGCCGGTAGCGCCGTCGGGCGGGCTGGGGTTGGTGGGCGTATACGGCGCCCGGTTGATGATGGCGGTGGTCACCGCGTTGCTTCGCGGCGGCGATACATACTCCACATGCACGTTTAGGTCGCCGCTCCCATCGAGCCAATCGTGGCCCTCATTGTATGAGTAGACCCAGCCTCCATCAGGATAGGGATTGCCAGCAGCGTACCTGGTCCCGGCGGCACCGTTGGTGACCGTGTCAACCAGGCCGTCAATCACAAGCCAGTAGCGTGCGCCTACGGTCAGGCTGATGGGATAACGCGGATGAACGAAGTAACGCCGACCGTCACCGGTCAGGTCGGTGATGACGTCACCTGTAAGCAGCACCTGGGTGGGATCGGGCTTGCCGGCGGCGTCGCCCCATAGTTGCACCCGCACGTCGGGGTAAGGTATTGTGTGGCCATAAATGTAAATGCCGGCCCGCCTCAGGCGCGGCGCGGTAGCGACGAAGGACTGGGCGACGTAATCCAGCCCGTTGGCGCCTCCGATAGGGCCAAAGGGCCCGCTGCCGGACACGTCCAGTGGTACGTCGGAAACGTAGGTGGCAGGATAGAGTTGATCGTAGAATATCTGGGCGATATTGGTGACGGTCGTTCCCTGCGCGGCACTGACCCGGGCTGTAAAGTTGACGCTACCACTCTCCCCTGCGAGCACTGTCCCCAGGGGGAAACTGACGACGTCGCCGGTCTCTACGTAGACGCCACCGGCGACGTGGTCCAGGCCCTCGGGCAGTGGGTCGAGCAGCAGAGCACCCGTTGCCGTGAGAGCACCGACGTTGGTATAGCACAGCGTATAGGTCAACAACTCATTGGGCGGCATGGCTCTCGCAGGGGTCACCGTCTTATGCACTTGCAACACAGGCATCAGCACGGGGGTCGTCACAACATTGCTTGACTGCAGGCCGCGTTGATCGGAACGCAGATAGGCCCGGTTGTGCACGCTTCCCACGCCGTCGGTCACCCAGGCGGTGAAGGTCACCTGACCGCTTGCGCCGATGGGGAGTGTGCCGATAGTCCAACTTAGTGTCTCGCCGTCCCAGGAATCGCCACCACTCAGGTAGACCAGTCCGACCGGCAGCGCTTCGGTGATGACGACACCCGTAGCGTCCAGATTGCCATCGTTGGTGTAGGTCAGAGTATAGGTGAGTGTCGTGTTGGGCCGCGCGCCGCCCGTGGGCGTGACCGCCTTACGTAACGTCAGGGCCGGCGCGATGACGGTCGTCGTCACCGGATCGGTCGTCACCGGCAGGGTCTGATGGGAGGCGACGGTGGCCGTGTTAGTGATGACAGTGCCCACAGGTGTATCCTCGTTGATGCGGACGCTGAAACTGACGCTGCCGCCCGTTCCCATATTCACCCCGCCCAGATCGAAGCGCACCACCCCGTCGGCATACACTCCTCCCGTCACGTAGGTCGTGTGAGTCGGCACATAGTCGGTGATGACCACATCCAGGGCGTCCAGCGTACCGCCGTTGGTGTAGACAACAGTATAGGTGATAAGATCGCCCGGCTTTATGGGGTATACGCCGGTCGCGCTCTTATATGAGAGCCCAAAGTCCGGCATCAGAGCGACGGTGTTGGTCGTGATATTGGTCTCCAGTGACCCCGTCTGGTCTGAACTGAGGTGCGCGACGTTGGTGATCGGCGTGCCTATCGCCAGGGGCTTATCAACCTGCACACGGAAATGCACCGCTCCAGAGCCGGCGGGGGGCACGACACCGACCGTCCAGGTGATGACTCCGTTGGCGTAAAGGCCGCCATCCTGCACGCTCAGCAGAGCGGTGTGAGGCGGGATAGTGTCGGTGATGATCACGTTCGTCGCCGGGGCAGCGCCGGTGTTGGTGTAAGCAATCGTGTAGCGCAGTACACCCCCGGCGGCAATGTTCCCTGCCGGGAAGACCGATTTGCTCAGGTCAAAGTCAAGCAGAGCAGGGGCGGCGATGTGGATGTCGGCGGAGGTGATTGGGGCATTAGTCAGCCCAGAACCGCCATCCAACAGCCAGAGTTGGGTCAAGGTCAGCCCCAAGCCCAGTAACAATGCCGGCAGGAGACGCTTAGGATTCATCAGAGCCTCTCATCAAGGTAACTGGAGTCTGGCGAATTTTGGAGCCCCCCACGTTTACGGTATGACAGCGGATGGACCGCAAGATATGGGGGTCGTAGTGGCGACTTCGGTCGCTCTGACCTCGCTTTGAACGAGTGAAGTCGTTACTACGAGCAAAATCGTCAATGTCCGGTCACGAAGATTGGTCATTGTCCAGACGGCACCGTTGGCGGTGGTTCGGTGGGCGGCACCGTTGGTGGTGGCTCAGTTGGCGGCGGCACCGTTGGCGGTGGCTCGGTCGGTGGCGGCTGCGTTGGCGGCTCGGTCGGCCGGGGCGTTGCCGTCGGCGGCGGCGGTTTCCGGGTCGGATGTGGCGGTTGTGTCGGCGGGATGGGTGTGGCCGTCGCCGTCGGGGGTGGACGAGGCGTAGCCGTGGCCGTGAGGCTCGGCGTGCCCGTCGGTGTCCTGGTGGGCGTGCGCGTGGGCGTGCGCGTTGTCGTTGCCGTCGGCGATGGGAAGGGCGATGGGGAGGGCGATGGCATGGCCGTCTCCGTTATGACCGCCGGCACGATGGCGGTCATAGTTCCCCCGCCCGGTGGCGTCGGCGTGGGGTTGTTTTTCCTGCCCCCTCTTTCCATCGCCAATCCCACGGCCAGCGCCAGGATGAGCAGCCCGCTCACTGCCCAAATCCAGACGAGCAAGCGGCGACGAGGCAGAGCGAGCGCCGGTGCCTCGGACGGTGTCTCTATATCTCTTCTAGGCGCGGCCCCTAGTGCTGCCTTCATTTCTTTGGCGCTCTTCCAGCGCTGCGAGCGGGTCAACTCCATTGCCCTCATCACCGCTGCCTCAGTCCGCTCGCTCACCTCCGGCACGATGTCACGCAATGGTATAAATCGCTCCGGGTCTGCCAGGCGCAGTACCGCCGTCGGTGGGGCCTGACCCGTGAGCGCGTGGTAGAGCGTCGCTCCCAACCCGTAGATGTCGCTACGGGCATCGGTGTACCCCATCGCGGCATCATACTGCTCTGGCGGGGCATACTCCGGTGTGCCCACTCCCCGCATTGCCGTCCGCGTGCGTGGGTCGCGGGAGTCCCACAATTTCACCAACCCGAAGTCCACCAGCACTGCCTCCTCGTCGGGCTGGATGATGACGTTCTGCGGCTTCACGTCCCGGTGAATCACCCCTTGAGAGTGGCAGTACGCCAGCGCGTCCAGCAGTTGTCCCGCCCAGGTCAGTACCTGCTCCTCCGGCAACGCTCCTTCCCGCTCGATGCGCTCGGCCAGGCTCTCCCCTTCGACGAAGTCCATCACCAGGTAAGCGTTGCCTCCTTCCTCGAAGAAGTCGCTAACCCGCACCAGGTGAGGATGACTCAGACGCGCCAGGATCTGCGCCTCTTGCTGGAACTGCTGGCGCAGTTGGGCCAGCGTTTCCAGGTCAAGCCCGGGCTGGGGGACCATCTCTTTGATGGCGACGGGGATGTTCAATCGGGTATCATGGGCGCGGTAAACTGCACCCATCCCACCTTCTCCAAGCCGGGAGACGATGCGGTAGCGACTCTGGAGGATCTGTCCGATTGCAAGCGCCATGCGTTACTTCCGGTGGCTCGCTGTTTGGTCTGGGGGATTTCCATCCCCAGGCGGGCGACTTTCTAGCGGTTGATGAGCCGCACGATGATGTTCAGCAGTACCGTCAGCAGGATGCTGAGGAGAATGGAACTGGCCAATGGGATCAGGCAAGTGAAGCCCGGCCTTTCGATACGGATGTCGCCCGGCAGGTGGCCCAGGAAGCCTACCTTTGAGAATAGCCACAGCAATCCGCCGAGCAAGACCAGGCCGCCACCCATAATCATTACCCATTTGCCCATCGTCTCTAACTCGTTCATGGCAACTTCCCCAGGTTCGTCGTCATAACAACGCGGGCTGCTCCGGCCGCTGGTAAGGGAGCCCCAGATGCTCGTAGGCTCGTGCCGTCGCCACACGACCCCGTGGCGTGCGGTCCAGGAAGCCCAGTTGTAGCAAGTAAGGCTCGACCACGTCCATAATCGTGTCGGACTCCTCGCTCACGGCGGCTGCGACGGTATCCAATCCCACAGGCCCGCCGCCGAACTTCTCAATGATGGTGCGGAGAATGCGCCGATCCAGGTCATCCAACCCGCGTTCGTCCACCTCCAGCAGCCCCAGGGCTTCACGGGCCACCTCGGCGGTGATGCGTCCGTCGGCACGCACCTGGGCGAAATCGCGCACACGCTTGAGCAGCCGCAGCACCACCCGGGGCGTGCCTCGGCCGCGCCGGGCGATCTCCGCCGCCCCCGCGTCGTCTATCTCCACCTCCAGCACCCGCGCGGCGCGGCGCACGATAGCCTCCAATGCCTCCTGGTCGTAGAAATCCACGCGGAAGGTAGCGCCAAAGCGTGCCCGCAGCGGAGCGGTCAACAGCGCCAGG
>QMOC01000203.1 GCA_003648085.1 Chloroflexota bacterium | reverse complement strand
TGCGCTTGGCGATCTTGTTTTGCAGAGGGTTCATTGCGACCTCCAGGTGAGGGAATTCGATGCAAGTATATCATATCCCAGGCAGCGCAGATGTCAAATGCGCCTCTCCTGCCCACCGGCAACAGTTTAGCCTTGTTGAGGAAGATAACGTTTCAGTGCTAGACCGTTATGAAGGCAAAAAGGCCACCGGGAGATTTTCCCCCGGCGGCCTTTAGAATCCCCTGCTCAGTTCACCGCTATGGGTAGTCTTTGGCAACAAAGGGCAGGAAGATCCGATACCCCGGCGGTGAAAGCACCTCGACTGTGCCATCGTTCATGGTGGGAGTCTCTGTTAGCAGATCCGTGTTGGTCAGGATCACATCATATAGATCCAATGTACTGGTACCTGCCTTGGTTGCCTTCAAAGTGATAACGGCCAACGCTCCATTGCCGTTTGCACCTTGCTCCGGAGGCGGTATCATCACGGCCCCGAACCAGACTGTCCCTGGATAGATATGCGGGCCAAGGATCTGGGGGTCGGCCCCGATGAAACCCGCATCTGTAATGACGGTAGGGGTAACCACTTCGGGATCGAAGTCCAACATGAATTCGTAGCCCCCCAGGTCAACTGCATCTGAGATCCACACCGTCACGGTGAACTCCTCACCCTGATATACTGAGGAATCGGCGGGGATGATGCTGACTATGGCAGGGTTGACCGGAACAAGATCCTCCTGGGCCAGGGCAGATCCTCCCTGAGCCATGCTTAGGATCATCACTACAGTGAGGGCTAACAAAGCCCCCCCAAGGAGCCAAGCAAGACTTAATTTAAGTGATACGATTTTTGATCTCATAATATCCCCCTTTTGAATGGTGCTAACTCGGCTAGGGAAAAGCGCCTTCGCCAACCCCGCACCACTGCTGGAGCAAATGCTGGCACCTCAAGGCGCTTACCCCCCCGCCCCTCTATTTGACGTAATTATTATATCTTAGACAACGCAGAAGTCAAGCAGGTGAAATACGACAGCCGTGAATTTCCCAAAGCCCATTTACTGATGCTCTTTGACCACAATGGGCAGGAAGGTATGACGCTCCAATCCCGTGACCGTCAGCGTGGCGGTGTCGGAGAAAACGCTCCACGTGCCCGTCACCGTCCAGGTGCCCGCGTTCTCGGAGCAGTACACATTGTCCGTCCAGGTGCCGCCGGCGTCGGCGTCAATGGTGAAGTCCGCCTCGGCCGTCACCTCCCAGGTGTTGCCGTAGGCATCCGAGGCGGTCAGCGTGTAGGTCACACAGTCACCCGCCGCCACCGTCGCCGTCTTGGGAGCGATGGTCACCGAGGCCGGGTTCTCCGTGTCGGCATTCACCGTTAATGTGGCGGTGTCAGACAGACCGCTCCACGTGCCCGTCACCGTCCAGGTGCCAGCCTTCTCGGAGCAGTACTCGTTGTCCGTCCAGGTGCCGCCGGCGTCGGTGTCAATGCTGAAGTCCGCCTCGGCCGTCGCATCCCAGGTGTTGCCGTAGTCATCTTCGGCCATCAGCGTGTAGGTCAGGCAATCACCCGCCGTCACCGCCGCCGTCTTGGGAGCGATGGTCACCGTGACCGCTACGTTGTGGGTCACGGTGAAAGGGTTGCTCACCCCCGTGATGGTCCCATCGGCATCGGCCTCTATGATCACATTCGCCTGGGCGTCGGTTATAGTGACATCCAACTCGGCCAGGCCCGCATTGAAAATGGCCTGGGTGGGAGTGATCGTCCCCGTCGAATCACTAAGATCGGCTGCTCCAGAATAATTAGCCGTATCCCCCCCCTCGGTGACGGCCCGAATGACGATGGCGAAAGGGACGCCTGCCACCTGGGCGGAGATCTCGTCGAATTCGAAGGCCACAGCCGGTTCTGTTGCCTCCACCAGGCCGTCCTGAACCTCCGGCTCCGGCAATATGGGGTCATAGTTCGTATCGTTGAGACGCACGCGACGGTTGAAATCCTCCTCCGCGTCAATGATGTCCAATGTACTGGTACCTGCATTCGTGGCCTTAAACGCGATCTCTGCCAGGGCCGCCTCGCCAGCAGGCACCAGAGGAGGAGCCAAGGTGAAAGCGACGACGTGGAGTGTATTTGTGGTCACGTTGGTAAAGGCAGAGGTAGATTGAATCCCGACAAACTCGACCTGGGTATTATCCCACACCAGATAGAATTCGAAAGCCCCCAGAGCCTGGGTAGTATATTTCGTCACTGCAATGGTGAAGGTGTCACCTGCCATCACTGCGGAGGTTGCCGGTTCCACCCAAACTGCCGGTTCCTCCTGAGTCGGAATTGACGGCGAGGGCGCGGACATCTGCGTGTTGGTGGCCGCCGAGTTTCCGGTGGCGATGGCCACAGAGGTCAGTGTGTCCGTTTCAACGACCCTCCTGAAGTAGGACGTGATAGACCCACCGGGGAGGGCTTCAGCCTTGGCATGGCCAAGGCTCGCCCACAGAGCCACCACTGCGATGAGGGTCATCACCACGACGGTGAAGATCCAACAGGTTTTCCCGATCTTCCTGGGCAAATCGGACTTTGCTGACATAGGCTTTTCCCTCACTATTTACCGCTATGCTGAACCGGTGGTTTTGTATTTTCTCAGTTGAATGCTATTGTACTTCAGACAGGGCAAAAGTCAAGTGGGCGCAGCGCCGAAGATCGGGGTTTTCCCGGCTGAAGCCGGGCCTCCGGCCTTGCTTCGCATCATAAACCGGCCTAAGGGATAAAGGTGAAAGACCACCAGGGAATTTCCCCTAGTGGTCTTTCAAACTTTCAGGTCACGGCTGCACTGCCGGATCTCCTCGGCCCCCCGTTACGGATAACTCCTGGCAACGAAGGGCAGGAAGATCTCGTACTCCGGCCCGATGACGGTCAGCGTGGCGTCGTCGGATAGGCCGGAGTACTCGCCCGTCACCGTCCAGGTGCCCGCGTTCTCGGAGCAGTACACATTGTCCATCCAGGTGCCGCCGGCCTCGGCGTCAATGGTGAAGGTCGCGTCGGCCGTCGCATCCCAGGTGTTGCCGTAGGCATCCTCAGCCGTCAGCGTGTAGGTCACGCAATCACCCGCGTTCACCTCCGCCGTCTTGGGAGCGATGGTCACCGAGGCCGCCTCAGCGTGCTCCACCGTCAGTGTGGCGGTGTCGGACAGGCCGGAGTACTCACCCGTCACCGTCCAGGTGCCAGCCTTCTCAGAGCAGTACTCGTTGTCCGTCCAGGTGCCGCCGGCCTCGGCGTCAATGGTGAAGGTCGCCTCGGCCGTCGCATCCCAGGTGTTGCCGTAGGCATCTTCGGCCATCAGCGTGTAGGTCAGGCAGTCACCCGCGTTCACCGCCGCCGTCTTGGGAGCGATGGTCACCGCGACCGCCTCAGCGTGCTCCACCGTCAGTGTGGCGGTGTCGGACACGCCGTCCAACTCACCCGTCACCGTCCAGGTGCCGGCGAACTCGGAGCAGTACTCGTTGTCCGTCCAGGTGCCGCCGGCGTCGGCGTCAATGGTGAAGGTCGCGTCGGCCGTCGCATCCCAGGTGTTGCCGTAGGCATCTTCGGCCGTCAGCGTGTAGGTCAGGCAATCACCCGCCGTCACTGCCGCCGTCTTGGGAGCGATGGTCACCGCGACCGCTACGTTGTGGGTCACGGTGAAGGGATTGCTCGCTCCAGTGATCGTCCCTTCAACGGGATCATCCGCGCTGGCAGTGATGGTCACGTCCGTCTGGGCTTTGGTGATGGTCACATCCAGCCCGGCTAAACCGTTGTTGAAGGAAGCCAGGATAGGCGTCATCGTTCCTGTCGAGTCGCTCAGGTCCGCCGTGCCGAAGTAGTGGGCCGTATCGTCATCCTCGGTCACAGCCCGGATGGCGATGGGGAAGGGATCACCGGCGACCTGATCGGCGATCTCGGCGAATTCGAAGGCCACTGCCCGCTTCGACGCATCCACCAGGCCATCAATGACCTGCGGATCCGGCAGTTGGTTGAGGTCTGTGTCGAAGAGGATCACGGGATCGGGCTCTTCCGGTTCCGGCGGTGCCTCCGCCGCATCAATGACGTCCAACGTGCTGATGCCTACGTCCGTCGCCTTGAAGGTGATCTCCGCCAGAGATGCGACACCGGCAGGCACCAGAGGCAAGGGAGGAGCAGCGCCGACGACCCACAGCATATTGGGGCCTCGCAGAGTGAAGGTGAAGTTACCACCGGCGGCCACATCTGCTCCGGGCGCGGCATCAACGAACTCGACCTTCGCGTCATCCCACACCAGGTAGAATTCGAAGCCTCCCAGGGCCTCCTCGGTATCTTTCATCACCTCGATGGTGAAGTTGTCTTCCACCATCATCAAGGATTCCTCAGGAGCCACCCAGACCACAGACTCGGCGACGTGCACCTCACCATCCCCCTGTGCGGGCTCCTCCACAGCATCGTTCACCCACTCAGCATCGGTAAGGGTCACGTCGAACAAGTCCAAGGGTGAGACACCGGGAGCCAGCGCTTGCAGGGTGACGACCGCCAGGTCTCCGGTGCCTTCTGCAGTCCCCCCCTTCAGGAAGGCCACGAAGCCCAGGGTGTCCGCTTCGATGGTCTTGGTGAACTCTCCCCCAACGAACTCTCCGGCAGGCTGCACGTCCAGGACATCAACCACGGTGTTGTCCCAGGTCATCCAGAACTCGCCGCCCCGCAGGGGATTAGCGCCGTAGAACTTGATGGTCTCGGTGAAGACGGAGCCCACGGCCACCCATTGGACCGGATATGCCGGGGAGACCTCGACCGCTATCGCGGTCACCTCACCGTCTATGATCTCGTCGAAGACGACCTGATTCCAGTTCTCATCAACCACGGCCACATCGTGCAGATCGAGAAGAGTAAAGCCTCCCTCGCTCCCCACAGGGGCCTGAAGGATGATGCGCGCCAGGTCCCCGGTGCCCGGTGCGGTCTCACCACCGATGAAGGCCGCCCCGAAGAAGAGTTCATTCGTCCCGATGTTCTTAGTGGTAGAAACCGTGGCGAACGGCCCAAGGGGTTCCACATCCAGAACGCTGACCACACTATCATCCCAGGTCATCCGGAAGTCGAAGCCCCTTATCGGGTCAGCCCCCTCGATCCGCACCACGACCTCGAAAGTCTGGCCTCGATATACGGACATCTCGGCCGGCTCGATGCCGAAGGTAGGATCATCGCCTCCCTGGGCGTAACTGAGGCTCACCCATAAGGCCGCTACTGCGACCAGGACCATCACCGTGACGCTGAGAACCCAACCGGCTTTTCCGACGCTCTTAAATGGATTGGACTTTGTTGACATGGGTTTCCTCCTTAACTTACTTATCCTAACAGATTCCGCTTGATTCAGGTGATGTTGAAACACATCTCCTGTACTTTGCTTCCTTGCTCCTCGGTCGCTTACCGGTCCTCACCCGTCCGACCTCCCCTTCGGGCACGAAGGGCATAGATCCCTACGGCAATAAGCGCCAGTCCCACGATCAGCATCACACCACCGCCGATAAGCCACCCTTTACCGATGTCCGAAGGGGTTTGTTCCTCGACGGTGACTTCATTTTCATCTTCAAAGGTCGCCTGAGTCTGGGCCATCGCCGAAGGAGCAGGTGTAAACGTCGTCCAAGTGGGCAGTGGGGCACCGGTCGGGGTGGGGGTTTCCACCATTCCGCCCCTAC
>QMOC01000202.1 GCA_003648085.1 Chloroflexota bacterium | reverse complement strand
GCAGGTCCACTGGAAGAAAAATCGGTTATCTCAATATGCCGAGTCTCAAGAGACTTCATATCCCGATTCCTGCATACGCTTAACGTATTGTGAATTATAGAGCCAAGTGAGTAAACATGCAATTGGACAAAGGTACCATTTTCGTGGTTCTATGGCTCCCAACCGTCGTAATGAGCGCTTGATCGGTTTGGCGATGCATGCTCGCGGCAGTAGGACAGAATAAGGTGAGGTCTATGGCGAGATGTTGAAATAGTTGTAAGTGGCAGTGGCGATGTCGGCCATAAGGGGTGCGCTCTCCTCCCATTCCAGCCATTCGGGACGGTAGAGAAAGATGACGAGCACGAAATCACCGCCTGGGCTAAACACGAGCGCCGCATCGGCGTGGGTGTCGCCGGTCCAGCCGTGTTTGTGTGCCACTTTGGTGCCCACTGGGACCCCGGCCTCGATGAGGCTATCAATGCGATTCTCACTCATCCACTCGATCATCTGGTTGCACTCATCGTCAGTAAAAGCGCCGGGGTAAGCGACCATCAGCGCGCCGCCGCCGTGGCTGCACTGATAAATCATCTCCAATAGCAATCCTATGTCCAGCGGCGTGGTCTGTATGAACGGGTCGGGCCGGGTGGTAATGTCGGTACGGGAATTGGCCGGCGTGACAATAGTCAGTGGAGCCTCTTCGTCGTAGGGGGCCGCCATGAAGGTGTTTCTCAGCCCCAGATACTGCATCGAAGCGGTGAGGTTTTCGGCCCCCTGAAACTCGTCACCATTGTCTATGACGTCCCGCAGCAGCAAATTGGCAGTGAAATTACCGCTGAGGGTCATCGTCTCGCTAAGCAGTCGGGTCATTTCGACGTCGGGAGGCTCGTCGAGAGCCCGGTAGGCTTCTTCCAGGATGGCGATCTTGAGCACACTCAACCCGGCGTAGGCGACATCGGCGTTGATCCCCAGTTCATCCCCGGTCTGTAGGTCCTTGACGAAGATGCCGGGTATCAGGCCCTCGTGGTCATCCAGGAGAGATTGGAGCAACTGGCCCAGTATGTCCAGGTCCAGCGGTGGGGCCTCTTTCGTCTGGACGGTCAGTTCGACTCGCCGGTTGGTAGCCGAGACGAGGGCTTTGGCGACCTGGGGGCGGGAGGCCTCGATATCCAGTTCGTGGCCCGGCTGACCGGGGCGGAAGGTCAGGCTGGCCGGGAGTGGGACCGGCTCCTGTGGCGGTTGGTCGTACTGTCCGGCAATGCGGGCCAGAAAGCCGTCGAGCCGCTCGTCCGAGTAACTGACCACCACAGGGACGTCCACTGGGGCGGGCGGGCGGCGCAGGATGTGAGCGATGAAGCCATCGAGTCCTCTCTGTGCAGCCAGTGCCGCATCTAGATTGGCTGCTGTGGCCTCGGCATCGTAGCGCAACTCGACGCTATCGGGGGGGAGGGAGAGATGCTGTTCCTGGTACTCAAGTTCGACAGGTGTGGCAAAGGCCACCTCGAGCGCATTGAGTGCTTGTTCGCGCGTCATTCCCTCCACTGACATACCGGCCATCGTCATCCCGACGGGCAGAGTGCGGGTAGCCAGGCGGTAGTCGAAGTACTGCCACGCGAGGAAAAGCACAATGACGATGGCAACGATGATGAGCCAGGCGATACATCCGGTTCTACGTCGCAAGGTACACCCTCCATTTCGCAGATGCTTCGTTTCGTTTCGGTCTAGCCGAGAAAGTCGCGCAGTTTGCGGCTGCGGCCAGGGTGGCGCAACTTTCGGAGCGCCTTGGATTCGATCTGCCGCACGCGCTCGCGTGTTACACCGAAGGCGCGCCCGACCTCTTCCAGCGTGTGGCTTTCTCCGTCCTTCAGTCCGAAGCGCATCTCCAGCACCGCGCGCTCCCGCTCACTGAGCGAATTGAGGATGGAACGTATTTGCTCCTTGAGCAGTTGGTTGGAGGTTGCGTCAACCGGCCCCAGGATGGTCTCGTCCTCGATAAAATCACCCAGCAGGCCGCTGTCCTCCGCCCCCACCGGCATCTCCAGCGACATTGGCTCCTGCGAGATGCGCATAATGCTTCGCACTTTGGCCGCAGCGCGACGCAGGCGGCGCTCCAGTGAAGGCGGTAGCGGTTCTCCTGCGGTTTGTGCGGCGAGGATGGCCTCCGTCTCCTCCGGCTCCAATAGATTCGACTCCAGTGCCAGTTCCTCCACCGTGGGCTCTCGTCCCAGTTCCTGTGCCATCTGCCGCTGGAGACGGAGGAGACGATTGATCGTCTCCACCATGTGCACGGGGATGCGGATGGTACGGGCCTGGTCTGCAATGGCCCGGCCAATCGCCTGCCGGACCCACCAGGTGGCGTAGGTCGAAAACTTGAATCCTTTGGTGTGGTCGAATTTCTGGACGGCTCGGAGTAGCCCGATATTTCCTTCTTGGATCAGGTCGAGGAATGAGATACCGCGCCCCGTATAGTGCTTGGCGACGTTGACCACCAATCGCAGGTTGGCCCGGGTCAGAAGTTGCTGGGCCTCTAGGGCTCGCTCTTCCAGATTGGCCCATGTCGCTGCAATTTCCTCTTCACCTGGTACCCTGTGCCTGATCTTGCGCGGTGAGGGGAACTTCTTCCGCTTACGCCACTCCTCACGCAGCAGGTCCAGTGTGGATTCAGGCAGCAGGTAGAGCAGGATCAAGACGTCGAAGAGATTGCTGGTGAGCGCTTTCCAGGTTTCATCTTCCGATTCTGACCAGCCTATCTGCTCCAGGTAGTTGTAGAGATACGAAGGGCTCTCCGGCATCAATGCGTGGCGGAGTGCTGCGGCCTCATTTACCAATGCGGCCAGGTCAGGCAAAGGCAGATTCAGGTGGCTACAGTTCTTGAGTATGGCCGACCAGGCCTTGCGGAGCGAATTCATCAAGGCAGTCAGGGTTTCCTGTCCTGTTGGTGGTCGTCCGCTCTGCTCTTTCAAACGAGCCTGTAAGTCCTTAAGATGAACGGCTGCCTCTCGCTGGGTAGAGAGCCATATCTCCTGGTGTGGTTCCAGGAGGGGCACCCGCCCAATCTCCCGCAGGTACATGCGTACCGGGTCATCCGTAACTTCAAGCAATGCTTCGCGTGCGGTATCCGTCAGTTCTTCTTCCTCGATTTCTTCTAGTTCGTCAGGGGTGGGTTCCTCCACTTCGTCCCAGATGGCAGTGTCCCCCTGCTCGTCTGGGAGGCTCTCATCAATTGCCGATGGCGCCAAATTAGCATCGGGCAGCACCGGTGGGTCGCGATCCGGAGCGTCGAGGATGCCCCTCGTCGCTCGCATCGCCGGCTTATCTGCTGTACCAATTGGTGTAGATTGGTGTTCTTTTTCTCCTGTCATCGTACTCAAGCCCCACAGGTGTAGGTGTTCAGGCTGCCCTGCCTCGGCTCATCCATCCCCAGCGCTGTGCCAGCGCCTGTTGTGTGCGCAGGAGTGTCTCTCTGTACGCTCGCAGGGCCTCGATATACTGTTCCGCCCGGATGTCCCCCGCCTCCTGGGCCTCAAGGGTCAGGAAACTCAGTTCCTGGCCCAACTGTCTGAGGTTGCGTTCTCGTAGTCGTAGGAGCGTCAGCACGACGTCGCGCACCAATTGCTCGTCGGCAAGTGTGGCTTCGTCGGGTGTGAGCAATCCCTCCAGCCGCGCATGCAGGTCGGTGGGCAACTGTGCTCGCAGCGCTTCGATGGGGACAGGGTGCTCGGTCGTCAGGAGCGTCTCCCACGCTTCGAAGATTGCCCGGTAACCCACATCTTGGAAGTCCTGTCCTCGCAGGGGCTCCAGTTGGCTTTCTCTGAGTGCGTCATTGATCTGTGAGAGGATACCGGGCCGTTGCAGAAGCATCGTCAGGCAGTGCCCCTCCAGGTCGGCTGTCACGCCTCGTGATGGCGCTCTCTCCTGGGTGCGGGCCGTGCCGCGCTGTAGTCGTGCGCTCCGGCGCTCGGCGCTGCGCAGGCGGGCGTGCACGGCGCGTGCATCCACCCGTAGTGCCCTCGCTATCTTCTGCGCGTAGTCCTCCCGCTCGACCGGGTTCGCCACCGCCCGCAGGATCGGCAGCAATGTATCCACCACGCGGGCCTTGGCTTTGGTGTCGTCCGGGGCGAGTCCTTCCAGCAGAATTTGAAGGTAGAAGTCCACCACGGGGACCGCTTCCTCGACCATCGCAGCCCAACGCCGTGGGTCTTCACGGATCAGGTCGTCCGGGTCTTGGCCGCGTGGGAGGCGGAGGACGCGGATCTCCGCTCCCAGTCGGGCTTCGTACCCCACCAGTCCTCGCGGGTCGAAGATCGGCTCCCATTCCCGCTCCAGTGCCTCGCGTGCCACTTCGACGCCGCGCAGTGTCGCCTGCACGCCTGCCGCATCGGGGTCGAGCGCGAGTACGAACCGTTTGGTGTAACGCTGGAGTTGTTTGAGTTGTGCTTCGGTCAGCGCCGTGCCCATCTGGGCCACCACGTTGGCGAACCCCGCCTGGTGGGCTTGCATCACGTCCATGTAGCCCTCGACGATGACGACTCGGTCTTCGCGGCGGATGGCCTGCCGCGCTAGGTCCAGCCCAAAGAGCGTGCGGCCCTTGTCGAAGAGCGGTGTCTGGGGGGAGTTGATGTACTTGGGCACTCCCTCCGGATCGAGCGTCCTGGCTCCAAAGCCGATCACACGCCCCTGCAAGTCACGGATGGGGATCATCAGGCGGTCACGGAAGCGGTCGTAAGTGCTGCCGCTGTCCTCCCGCTGCACGAGCAATCCGGCCTTCACGAGTTCCTCGATTGTGTAGCCTCGTTCGGTCAGGTGGCCCCGTGCGCTCTCCCAACCCGGGAGGCTATAGCCAAGCGTGAAGCGAGCGACCGTCTCGTTGCTCAGTCCGCGTCGGGCGACGTAGGTCCGCGCCGCTTCGGCTTCCGGTGCGTGGCGCAGGAGGTGGTGATAGTACCGAGCCGCTTCCGCCAGGAGCCCACGCAGCCGGTCGGCCTCCTCCTCCGCCTGCCTTTGCGCCGGGGTGCGGGGCCGCAGTTCGACGCCCGCCCGTCGCGCCAGTTCCTCCAATGCAGTGCGGAAGTCCCAGCCCTCCTGCTTCATCACGAAGGTGAAGACATCGCCTCCCTCACCACAGGCTCCGAAGCAGTGCCAACGCTGGCTGTCGGGGAAGACGACGAAGGAGGGGGTCTTCTCGGAATGGAAAGGACACAGGGCTTTATAGTTCCGCCCTGCTTTCTGCAGCGGAATGTAGGAAGAGATGACCTCGACGATGTCGAGGCGGTCTTTAATCTCGTCAATAACGCTCACCGGTAACTGTCGCCCCGCAAAATCCAGGCATTCTCAGCCGTCGGTTCGCCGAAGTGCTTTCCGTGGCAATTCGTGGTCAACATCTTCTCAACTATATATATTGTATTCATCCTGCCCGTTCAGGCAAACTGACGTGGGTGCTTAGCGTGTTTATTCGCCGGTTCTCGGTGCAAAGGGGGGTCGGAGGCCCGGCTTCTGCCGGGAAAACCCCGAGGCTCTCTGAGAGTTGCCGTGGTGGGCGCACCGGAGGTCCGAACTTGTTCGGGTTTGCCGGCGGGCAACCCCAACAAGTTGGGGCATCCGAATCCTGGCCACGGGAAATCCCAAAGATCCAACCCCGATAAATCGGGGCCTCCGTCGAGTTTTGCACGGGTGTGGCTAAAATCAGTGGGACGTCCGGCCTTTTCT
>QMOC01000201.1 GCA_003648085.1 Chloroflexota bacterium | reverse complement strand
GATCAAGACGTCTCGCAGCTTAAGCAGAGAAAGGGGATTGGCTTGACAGACAGCGATGAATATCAACTCTTTCTGGGACAGGTCAACAAGTTGACAGAGCGTCGTCAGGCTGTGACGACCGCTTATCTCTCTGTCAATGCGGCCATTGTGGGAGCACTGGCCTTCCTGTTCAAAGACGTTCAAATGCCAGGATGGGCACAGCAGGCATCCGCTCTAGTTCTTCTAATGTCTGGGATTATTGCATGTGATCTGTGGCGCAGGCTGATCGCTCAGTATCGCAGTTTACTAGTGCATTTTCACAGAATTAACCTTAACATAGAGGACCCTTGCCAACAAGGAGAGGATGATGTATCCTCCCCGGCATGAAGAAGATACAAGCAGGCCATCTCAGCAAAAAGCATCTCAAGAAGCTGCGTCGGCTCCAGCGCCATCGCTTGACCATCGTTTCACGGCGAGCCACCATCCTCATCCTCTCCTACCAGGGTCGGAGTTGCTCCCAGATCGCCGACATGGTGGGTCTCCACGTGCAGACCGTGCGCAACTGGATCAAGGCCTTCAACAGTGCTGATCGCAAGGGGCGTTGGAATCTGTTCAAGCCCCAGCCCCATCCGGGGCGCAAACCCACTTTCGACGAGAAGGTGCAACAAGGGTTACTGGACATCTTCAAAGAATCGCCCCGCAAGTACGGTTTCAGCGACAGTCGGTGGACCTTACATCGGCTGGCCGAAGTGGCCGTGCGCACGGGCCTGGTCTCCTCCATCAGTCACGAGAGCGTGCGCCGCCTGATCAACAAGTCCAAGCATAGCTACCGACGGCTTAAGGCTTGGCTGAAGATCACCGATTCTCAATATGACCGCAAGAAACGGTGGCGGGATTGGGCGGTGGCTTGGGCCAAGCAAGATGCCACGGTCAGCGCCGTCTATCAGGACGAGAGTTGGTTCAGCGGCAATCCCAGGCTGGTCCGCGGTTGGGTGGGGCCTCTGCATAAGGGTAGAGTGATCATCCTTCAAGACAATCTACCCGGCTTTTGGGTTTTGTACGCCGCTATGGACGTGGAGGACAGCCGGGTGCACCGCTACTATGCCGAGAAGTGCAACAACCGGCAAGTCAAGAAACAACTGCTGCGCTTGCTGAAGCACTATGAACAGCTCGGAAAGCGGGTGTTGATTGTGATCTGGGACAACGCCAGCTATCACAAGGCCGGGAGACTGCGACGTTGGTTTCGCCGCTACAATCGCTGGGCCAAGCGCGAGGGTCGGATTCGGCTGTTGGTCATCAGGTTGCCCAAAAGAAGTCCTTGGCTGAATCCGATAGAGAGCATCTTCATGCACACCAAGGCCCAAGTACCTGGCCCGTTGCCCTACTATGACCCCTACGAACTCAAGCGGCTGGTGGAGCTCCACTTTGAAGAGCGCGAGGCCCGGCTGGCTCAAACCCGCTGACGCATGTTAAGATCTATTTTGTGAAAATGCACTATGTCGCCAGCGGCGACCCTCTGGACAAGGCTGGTGCCTACGCTATCCAGCATGATGGGTTTCGCCCTGTTGCTGAGTTACAGGGTTGCTACACCAACGTGGTGGGACTTCCTCTCTGCCACCTCACCCGTTGCCTGTGTGCCTGGGGGGTTGAGCCGCCCTGCAACGTGCCCGCCGCTTGCCGCTCCCACACCGGCTACCACTGCGATTTGGCTCGTAGTAGCGACTTCAGTCGTTCAAAGCGAGGTCAGAGCGACTGAAGTCGCCGCTACGACCCCCATACACGACGCTCTGGATAGAAAGGTACACTCCTCGCGGTAACATCCCCGGCTGGACAGCCCAGCGTTTCCTCGCTATAATTTGTAGTATGAAGCGAACGACGCTGGTGCTTGTTTTGATAGGGCTGTTGGTGGGTTGCAGCGGCCCCTCGACGCCTACATCCACATTGAACCCCGACGTTCCTCCAACCATCGTCCCCCCAACCGCCACGCCCACACCGCTCCCCTCACCCGATGCGACCGCCGCCGCGTACCTCTCTGCCTGGGAGGCGGGCGACTACGCGACGATGTATGCCTATCTCTCCCCCGCCAGCCGGGCTGCCATTGACGCCGAGAGTTTCATCCAGCGCTACCAGAGTGCACTTGCCACCGCCACCGCGCTCACCGTCACCACGCGCCTCCAATCCGCCCTGCAGGAGGGCGACCGGGCCTATGTCTCCTTCCACTTGGAACTGGATACGGCGCTGGTGGGCACGTTGATCACCGACACAGTGATGTCGCTCAGCCTGCACGGGGGGCAATGGGGGGTGGACTGGGACGAGGGACTGATCTGGCCTCAACTGGCAGGCGGGCGCTACTTTCGGATGGAGTACGCCATCCCCATCCGCGCCAACATTTACGACCGGGCCGGTTTGGGCCTGGCAACCGAGGGCACGATCGTCACCATCGGCGTCATCCCTGGCCAGATCGAGAACGAGGACGCGCTCTTGGCGGCGCTAACGTTGGTGACCGGACTCTCCCCAGACGAGATACGCGGTCGCTACGTTGCCGCTCCTGCCGATTGGAAGGTGCCCATCGCCGACATCCCCGCCGAGGTCAGCGTGGACTACAACGATCTGCTATCCTCCATCCCTGGCATCTATCGGGATGAGAAAGAGGGACGCATCTATCCCCACGGTGGCGTCGCGCCTCACGTCGTCGGCTGGGTGGCTCCCGTGCCGGCCGAGCAGTTGGAGGCTTACCGCGCCCGAGGTTACCGGGGCGACGAGTGGGTGGGCGTTTCCGGGTTGGAGGCCTGGGGGGAGGAGATTTTAGCCGGCCAGCACGGCGGTGTGCTTACCGTCGTCACACCGGCAGGGGAGAAGGTCGCTACCGTGGCAGAGAGCCCGGCCGTGCCCGGCCGCCCTATCTACACCACCTTTGACCGCGACTTCCAAGAGCAGGTGCAGCAGATCTTGGGCGGTCGCAAGGGCGCTATCGTCGTGCTCGATGTGCACACCGGCGCGGTGCTGGCGCTGGCCAGCGGCCCCGGCTTCGACCCCAACGTCTTCGTCGGGCCGGCCGGCGCGGTGGGCCGTTCCCAGATCCTGGCCGATCCCCGCAACCCCCTCTTCAACCGCGCCACCCAGGGTACCTACCCCTGTGGCTCCGTCTTCAAGATCGTCACGATGGCGGCGGCGGTGGAGGAGGCGGCAATGGACCCTGACCATACCGTTTTTTACTGTCCCGGTTACTGGGAGGGCTTGGGGCCGACGGCCCGTAAGGTCTGCTGGAAGAAAGAGGGGCACGGCAACATCAGCCTCAAGGACGCCCTCACTGCTTCCTGTGACGTCACTTTCTACGCTGTGGGGCAGACGCTCGATGGGGTAGGGCAGGATGTGCTCCCCCGCTTCGGGCGGGGCTTCGGCTTCGGTGAACCGACCGGGCTGGAGGGCGTGCTTGAGGAGGGCGGACTGATGCCTGACCCAGAGTGGAAAGTCAACGCCATCGGCGAGCCCTGGTGGGTAGGCGACACGGTCAACCTGGCTATCGGGCAAGGCTATCTGCTGGTGACGCCGCTGCAGGTAGCGCGGATGATGGCCGCAGTCGCCAACGGCGGCACGCTCTACCGCCCTTACGTCGTCGAGCGTATTGGCTCAGCCGGGGATGGTGAGCCGGAGCAGGTGACCCAGCCCCAGGCTGTCGGTACGCTCCCGATCAGCCCGGAGCACCTGGCGGCCATCCAGGAGGCGTTGCTGGGTGTGACTACGAAATCCATCGGCACCGCGCCCCATCGTTTCGTTGGCCTGGGCATCCCCGTTGCCGGCAAGACCGGTACGGCCGAGGTCGGCGGGCCGGACACGAGGCCGCATTCCTGGTTCGCCGCCTATGCCCCGGCCGACAGCCCTGAGATCGCTATCGTCGTTATGGTGGAGAATGCGGGCGAGGGCTCGAGCGTGGCCGCACCTCTGACCCGCCAGGTCGTGGAGGCCTATTATGGCTTACCCCTTTCCCCGCTGCCACCCCAGGCGGAGGAGGGCTACGTGCCGCCTACACCCACTCCGGGGCCGTGAGTTCTTACGTGCACTGGCTGTGATGCTATAATAGATTTCACTCGACAAGAGGCAGGAGGAATAGGCCAATGACCCAGCCAACGATGGTACAGATTCAAGGCGCAGTTGTAGTAATGCCGCTAGAGGAGTACAACAAAATTCGCCAGACTCCAGTACAATGCATTCCTTCGCGGTGGGACTCGGCGGCGAACTGTGCTATAATTAGGCTTGTGCTCGGTGCAAGACGGGGTTGGAGGCCCGGCTTCGGTCGGGAAAACCCCGCTAAATCAGGGCCTCCGTCGAATTTTGCACCGCAAACTAGACTCACTGATCGCCCCAATCGGAGGTGCTATGCGATCCCATTTGTCATTTGTCATTTGTCATTTATCATTTATCATCCGTCATTTATCATCCGTCATTCCATTGCTTCTGACCCTAACCGGCTGCGACTTTCTGCCGCTGACGCCAACTCCCACTCCGATTTCTTCTCTCCCACCACCCACACCTCCCCCCTCCACTCCGACGCCAACCTCCACACCACAGTCGCAGCCATTGATCGTCACCTTGACCCTGTGGGTACCGGAGCAATTCAATCCCTACGGCGAGAGACCAGGCGCAGACGTCCTCGCGCAGCAACTGGCCGACTTCAGCAAAATCCACACCGATCTTCAAGTCGAGGTGGTCGTGAAGAAAGCCCACGGGCGAGGCGGGCTGCTCGACTTTCTGCGCACGGCGCGGAACTCTGCCCCCTCGGTCCTACCCGACCTGGTAGTGTTGGACACGGCCGACCTGGAGGCCGCAGCCGATTCCGGCCTCATCCAACCGCTCGATAACTTCCTCTCCCCAGCCGAGATAAGTGACCGTTTTCCCTTCGCTGTTGCGCTGGGCGCAGTGGAAGAGCAGACGATGGGCTTCGTCGTTGCCGCCGATATGCAGCAACTGGCCTACCGTCCGGCCTTGCTCAATTCGCCCCCCGTCTCCTGGACGCAGATTGTCTCCTCCCCGGTTCCTTTCCTTTTCCCCGCCGGCGGGCGCGACGATGACCAGGTCAACGACGCGACGCTAATCCAGTACCTGGCTGCCGATGGCAAAGTGACCGACCCGGACGGCAATCCGTGGCTGGACGAGGAGGTGATGGTGAGCGTGTTCGATTTCTACAGCACCTGCATCAGCACCACCGTGATCTCACCGGCGGTCGTTCTCAGCATCACAGACGCCGATCAATCGTGGGAACGATTCCAGGCCGGGGAAGGGGGGATGGCAGTGGTGCGGGCCGGCCGCTATTGGCTTGAGGCCGATGAGGCCGTCGCCGCGGCGCCGATACCCACCCGCGACGGCCAGCCCCTCAGCATCGCCCGAGGTTGGGCGATAGCGATGGTTACAGACGACCCGGCGCGTCAGGCATTGGCGAGACTGCTCCTGAATTGGCTCGTCGCGCCCGACCACAACGCGCAGTGGACTCAAGCGACCGGCTACCTGCCGGGTACGCGCAGTGCGCTGCGACTATGGGACATATCGAACGCGGACCGTGCAGTGTTGCACAAGGTGATGGAGGCCGCCGTACCCCCACCCCGGCCGGAGGTGATGGCGACTGTCGGGCCGGCGATGCAGGACGCGCTGGAGGCAGTCCTGAGGGGACGGACTACCCCCAAGGAGGCGGCTGCCGCTGCCGTCGAGAGCCTGGATTAGTT
>QMOC01000200.1 GCA_003648085.1 Chloroflexota bacterium | reverse complement strand
GGCCCGACACGTATCGTGTCATCGTGACGATGTAGTCTGTCCACCTATGCACCACATCGCCTGGATTGACCTCTCCACCGGCACGGCCCGCCCAGGAAGCGGGCCGCCAGGTCGGCCTCCAGGGGCTGGGGGCGGGCCGTGCCGGTGGAGAGGTCAATCCAGGCGATGTGGTGCATAGGTGGACAGACTACATCGTCACGATGACACGATACGTGTCGGGCCGCAGCGCTGCCTGCAATCCTTCCTCCAGTCTCTCGAAAGGCAGCACCAGCGAGATGAACGGTTTGAGGTCAATCAACCCCTCGGAGATCATCCGCACGGCCTGAAGCACATCTTCCTTGTCCTGGCTCATCGTGCCGGTCAGCACGATCTCCTTACTGTGGAACAGGTTGGGGTCAATGGAGATCTTCGTGCCGCGCGGGTGGATGCTGGCATAGACGTGAACGCGCCCGCCCTTGGCGACTGCCTCCATGGCTTGCTCCACCGCCGAGGCGACGCTCATCGCGCAGAAGATCACATCAGCGCCACGACCGCGGGTCAGAGCCTTTACCTGCTCAGCGAAGGGAGCCTGGGTTGGATCAATGACAGCGTCGGCGCCCATCTTCTTGGCGAAGGCCGCCCGTTCGGGGTTGATCTCGCTGACGATCACCCGAGCACCGATCTGCTTGGTCAGCACCAGGTGGAACATGCCCATAACGCCTGCCCCGATGACGACGACGTTGTCGGCCCGTTCGACCCGGGCTTTGCGCACGCTGCGCACCACGCAGGCCAGCGGCTCGGTGAGAGCGATGGCCTCGAAGGATACGCCGTTGTCTGCCTTGTAGACTTGATAATCGTCCAACAGCACGTACTCCGCCAGGCCGGCCGGCCCCGGCACATCCGTTTCGCGGAACGGCTTGCGCGCGTTGTCGCAGATGTTATCCAGGCCGCGCCGGCACGACTCGCAGTAGCCGCAGCGGGTCAGCGTCGAGGCCATCACCCGGTCGCCCACCTGTGCATCCAGATAGGTGAAGGGGCCGACCTCGACAAGTACGCCCGAGACCTCGTGCCCTCCGGCCAGTGGGTAGTAGTGCTCCTCGCCCGTGTACATCCGTTGTTCCCAGGTGCATAGGGCGCACGCCCGCACCTTGACCAGCGCCTGTCCTGGTCCTGGCTTCGGGATCGGCAACTCGTCGAAGCGGATCTGGCCGGGAGCGACAAAGACTGCCCGTTTGTAAGTTTCTGTCATTGACAACTCCTTTGACGTTTGACGCCCGATGTCCCACGCCTCACACCAGGTATTCCAGCGCCGCGTCCACGCTCGCTCCCTCGTGGATGATCGCCGCGATGGCCGCCGTCATCTTATCCGGTTCGGGGTACTGAGAGATGTTCCGACCGACCGCCACGCCGCTGGCACCGGCCTGCATCGCGCCGTAGATGCCGTCCAGCAGGTCGCGTGGGTCGGGGGACTTGCTGCCGCCCAGGACGACGATGGGCACGTATACCTGCTCGCAGATGGCGCGGAAACTCTCCGCGTCGCCGGTGTAGGCCGTCTTGATAAAATCCACACCCAACTCCGCGCCGATGCGGCAGGCGTGGCCGATGTTCTCCGGCGTCCACCACTCGCCTGGGTCCTCGAACCCACCGGGCAGCATCTCGGCCATCACCGGCACGTTCCACTCCGCGCACTGGGCCACCAGTTCAGATAGGTACGGCAGCGTGACCGCCTCAAACCGGGAGCCCGGCATGCCCATCGTCCCGACGGCGTCGGCTCCGATGCGCAATGCATCGTAGACGTCGTACACCAGTTGCATCGGGCCACGCTCCTTGGCCAGCAGCGTATTGCCGCCGTCCACGCGCAGGATGAGGCCCAATGTCCCAATGTCTTTGGCGAACCGCGTGCAGACCCCGTACGTGGTCAGGATGGCATCTGCACCGCCGGCGCGGACCTTGCGGATGACCTCGCCTGGCTTCTCCAGTCCTTCCATCAATCCAAACGCGCCGGCGTGATCCATCGCGAAGATAAGTGCCTTGCCGTCCTCGCGAAAGATGCGGTTCCAACGATGAGTTTTGAGTCCAATCATATTTTGTCTCCCTCCGCAAAAGTGAAACGTGATGCGTGAGACGTGACGGAGCCTCACGAATCACGCATCACGTGGTGCTGTCGCTAGCCAAAGAGCCCGACCTTGATGGCCTCACCCGACTCGGCGTCAATGCCCGGCCAGATGGGGTAAGAGCCCAGCACGCCGACCAGGATCACTACGATCATGATCGTCGTGGGCGACACGTTCTTCTTCGCCAGCAGCCACCAGATGAGCAGGACCAGCAACAGTGGGAGCAGGTTGGGCATGAAACTGTCCAATATCGCCTGAACCTCAAACTTGGTACCGCCGATCATAAAAGCCAGCGGAGTTGAGAGGCTGACGAACTGCACAGCCAGCGCGCCCATAATGAAGTTGCCCAGCACACCCGCGCCGACGATGACGCGGTTCAGCGTGCCGCTCCTCAGGATATTGGTGACGGCAGCACGCCCTTGCTGATACCCCTGCCACCAGACCAGCCAGCCGACGCCCCAGACGAAGGCCGCCACGACGACGAGGACGAACAGAGGGCCAAGGATATTGCCCTGGGTCGCGGTACCAACAGCCCCGCCCGTCGCGATATTCATACCGATGGCCAGTGCGATGGGGAGCACGATGCCCTGCTGAATCGTATCGCCGATGCCTGCCATCGGCCCCATCAGGCCGGTCTTGACGGCGTTGATGGCGTCGTCGCTGATGTCGGCCCCGGCTGCGCGCTCCTCCTCCATCGCGATGACCGCCCCGTGGATCACACCGCCGATGTCCGGCTGGGTGTTAAAGAAGACCAGGTGGCGCTTGAGCGCCGCGCTGATGTCCTCTTTGGTCTTGTACAGTTTCTCGATGATGGGGGTCATACTCTGCGCGAAGCCCAGCCCCTGCATACGCTCCCAGTTGTAACAGGAGTGCGAGAAGAAAAGCCACCGCAGCCAGGCTCTGAAGACGTCCCGCCGCGTGAGCAGCCCAGGGGCTTTGCGCTCCTCGGCGGCTACGGCAGGCTGGGCACCGGTGACCCTTTCGGTGAACAGCACGTGGATGTAAGCCACGCAGGCGCCGATGATCGCTAACACCAGGAGATTGACGTTCCCACCCATCAGCGAGGTGACCGTGAAGCCAATGAAGAAATAGGGCCATACATTGCCTCGGAAGAGGAACTTGAGGTTGAGCGCAATACCGAGGGCTGCGAGCATGCCGCTGGCGGCAAACAGCCCATTCATCACCCAGATGGCGTGCTGTCCGACCCAGTCCAGTGCAGCGGCCACTGCCTGGGAGCCCAACCACGCTGCCAGTGCAACCGGCACAGCGTAGAGGACAAACAGGAACGGCTGTGAATAGATATAGTTGCTCCGCGCCACCGCCTTGATGTTCCCTTCCTCGGCAAACCTGTCCGCCCAGTGGGGGATGACCGAACATAGGGACATGCGCAGCGACCAGGTTAGGCCGCCCAGCAAACCCAGCGGCGCGGCCAGCGCCAGTGCCGCCTCCACGTCCAACCCGCCACCCAGCGCCAACGCTGTACCCAGGTAGCCAGCCAGCCCGGGGTCGCCAGGCAGCGAGCCACCCGCCGAGATCCACCCCAGGTAGAGCACGTTGATGTTGGCCCCGATGGCGATACCCTCGCCAAGCCGCCCCATCACCAGGCCGACCAGCGTCCCGGCGATGAGTGGACGGTACAGCACGGTGAAGCCGAGGTTGGCGAACCAGGGCGAGAGGGCACAGTAGTACAGAATGCCGACGATAGCCGCCGTCAGGAAATTTATGCGCACAGGCTCTTCCTGCACTCCCGGCGCGGCCCTGACCACGACGACGCTCGCCAACATCAGCACCAGGCTGACCGCCATAGCCGCGCTGACTTGCCTCCTATTGACTTTCATTGCTGTTTCTCCTTTCAAATGACAGACTATAACTTGCCGACCAGGTCTGAGAACGATCTTGACTTCTCACCTGGCACGGTCAGCAGGGTGATTTCCACCCCCCGATCCATTAAGTACTTGAGGATTGCGATCTCTTCTTCCGAGGCAGAGATATTCTTGAAGATGTTCTTGCGTCCCGGTGCGCTACCGATCCCACCGACGTTGAGCGCGTTGTATTGGACCCCTCCATCGTAGAGCCGCTTGGCTGCCTGCGGTGACTTCAGTAGCACCATCGTCGTCCCCCGGTCCGGCGTGGACTGGTTCAGGGCCTTGATACCCTCCTCGACGGAGAATACGTCCACCTGGAGGCCCGGAGGCGCGGCCAGCCTCAACACTTCCTGCATGAACGGATCCGCCGCCACGCCATCGTCCACGATGACGATGCGGGTGAAAGGTTGGTGCTTGCACCACACGGCGATCACCTGCCCGTGAATCAGACGATCGTCAATCCGCACCAGCCCTAACTCTTCGATAACGTTCACCTCCTTTCCTTGCAATTACAATCGGGTGAGGCCGCCCCGGCGCCTGCCCGAAGCAGCGCCCTCCCACATATCCGCATACCTGCCCACTTGCTATTTGTTCAACATTGGCCCCAGGTTTTTGATCGCCTCCCGCCCTGATTGAGTGATGGTTTCGGCCAATTCCGGCAGCGAAGCGCCGTCGCGCGACATGACCAGTTCCAGCAACATAGGGAGATTCACCCCGGTCACGCACTCGACGTTGCCTTTGAGCACCTGGCGGGCGGCGACGTTGTACGGCGTCCCACCAAACAGGTCAATCAGTATCAACGTCTCCTCGCCCTTGATGTCTTGCAGCGCCACAGCCAGTTTCTCTCCAAAGCCCTCGGGACTCTCATTGGGCAGGAGAGGAACGGAGAAAATACGCTCTGTAGGCCCCACGATCATCTCGGTCGCCCGGATCAGCGCGTCGCCCAGGTCACCGTGAGAAACCAGAACAATGTTGATCATACGGTAATGCCTTTCATGGAATAAGATGTGCATGCCTGGATGTCATTCTACCGGCTCTAACAGCATGCTCAGCCGATACCACTCGCCGCAGCACGTCGCAAGCGAAAACTCAATCACTTCGTCCGTGTCCAGGAACGTAGTACGCTCTGCACGCAGCACGGCAGCAGGATTCGAGACACTGCCGGCCAGCACGGAGAAGGCCGGCCACGAGATCAAAGCCACCCTCCGCTGGTTGCGTTTCATGGTCAAGGGGGAGCTCTCCCGAGCCCGGCGGGAGCGGGTACGCCAACAGCATCGCCAACGCGGGATGCCCGGGCGAACTCCCCGCTATCGCGAGACGCACTTCCGGATGCGGGCGGCAGTCATTTTGGACACAGCCCGCCAGGAGGCGGACAGAGAGCGTCGCGCCAAACGGATTGCGGGCTACGAGGCTGAACTGATTTGTCTTTGTTGGATGTGCTCCATGCTCTCATTCTTTCAATGTGTCAAAACCACCGCCACCGCCAGCCAGTATCCAGCATCCTAACATCCGGTATCCAGCACCTTCAGGATCGCCTCCCCGTACTTCTTGCGCTTCCACGGCCCCAACCCTTCGATGCTCTCCAGGTCTTCGAGGGTGCGAGGGTTCTGCTCGGCCAGTGCCCACAGGACGGCGTTGCCGATGACGACGTCGGGGTCCACCCCGCGCTCGGCCGCCACTTGCTTGCGCCAGACACGCAGGGCCTGGAAGCGCGCCACCTCCACCTCCGAATGGCGCGGTGGTGGCGGATGGGACTTGGG
>QMOC01000199.1 GCA_003648085.1 Chloroflexota bacterium | reverse complement strand
GTCCGGCGGAGAGGGCGATCGCGCCCGGCGCGGCGAGCAAGATGATTGCGATAAGGATGGCAGAGCGAAAGCGTACCATCCGTCCTCCGCGTTAAGATGAGAAGGCTACCAGGCGCTTCCGCTCCGGATGATCCCAGATGGCCTCCCAGGGGTCTCGCAGAAGGTTGCCCAGGACGACGTTATACCCCTGGGCGGGAAGTACGTCTCCATCGGGCTCAATATAGAGGTGCTGGCAGATCACCTGCTCTGGGGCCAGGGCGGCCTCCATCTCCATCGGGTTCACGTGGGAGTAGGGGGCCGCCAGGTCCCAGACGAGCGTCAGGCCACGCTCGTGGGCCGCATTCTGGGCCTCCTCCAGCGCGCTTTGCAGCCGCAGCCGCTCTTCCTCAGAAGCGACCCGCAGGGGACTGCTCAGAGCGACGGCGGGGACGCCCGACTCGGCCAGGTAGGCCACCGTCTCCACCACGGAGTCGGCGTTCGCAGGGGTGACGACGAGGTGGACGACGATGTAGATATCGCCGGCCAGAGCATTGCGCAGTCCGGCCTCCGTCTCCTGCCAGGCACCGGCCCGCCCAACGATACCATCATGTACCTTCGGGCGGTGTGAGGCCAGCGTGATCTGGAGGTGGTCCAGGCCGGCCAACAGAAGTTTCTCCAGGTATTCCGCTTCCCGCAACCGCCGGCCGTCGGTCAGCAGCCCCGTGACCTGCCCCAGCGCCTCGGCGTGACGTATCAACTCTACCAGGTCTTCCCGCAACGTCGGCTCGCCCCCGGTGAAGCAGACGTGGGGCACTCCCACCTCCCAGAGCAGTTGCAGAATCTGCCGCCATTCCTCCGTGGTTAGTTCGCGGTCCACCCGCCGACGGGCCTCGGGGTCGAGGGCACCGGCTTCGTCTATGCGGTAGGTCAGCGCGAGGTCCACGCGGTAGGGGGCCGAGGTCCCCGCCGAGAACGGCTCCACCCGCTCCAGTTCCAGGTAGGTCACCGGACAGAGGTCGGTAGAAGTGGCCAAGGTGAAGATGTGATCCCGGAGGCGGCGATAGTCGGCGCGGGCCTGCGCACGGCTGACGCGGTATCGCCGGGCCACAGTGCGGGCCGCTTCCTCATCGTCGGCCCCCTGGATGAGGAGGCGAGCATACTCCGTGGCGGTCTGGTTTAGATGAAGAATGGTCGCAGCGTTGATAACGAGGAGCCCGCGTCCGCCCTCCTCCACGCGCAGATGGAGGCGGTATTGCTGCGCCGCGTCAGGGGGGGTCTGGTAGTGGAGCATCTCCCTGGAAAGGGGCCTTGCGGGTGTGAACCATGACTTCAGTTTTTCAAGTAGAGGCATCGGTTCTCCTTTCGTCCCGACGGGCATATTTGGGGATAGGAATACCGAACCAGAACGCCCGTGCCAGTTGTTTGAGGTTATAACCGACCATGATGCGCCAGATGCGACGCTTCCATTCGTTGCGCGAAAACAATCCCCGCGCCAGCCTGACCGGGTCCAGATAGGTGTGCGTGTAACACCAGGGATACCAGGCGGCCAGTTGTCGGCGCGACATATGCTCCGTATCCATCAGAAAGTGGGCCATATCGTAGCGGGCGTAATCGGGCGGCTCCTCGACCCACCCTTCTGCCCGCGCCTGCTCGAAGAGACTGCTGCCGGGGAAGGGCGTACAGACGGTGAAGATCGGAAAGTCCAGGTCGAGCCAACGGGCGAAGGCGACCTTGCGCCGGATGGTGCGGGGGCTGTCATTGCGCGTACCGATGATGAGCATCCCCTGGCACACAATGTCGTGCTGACGCAGCAGCGCCACCGCTTCCTTAACCTGCTCCACGCTCAGCCGCTTGTTGAGGTCCTCCAGTTCGTCGTCGCTGGAGGCCTCGATGCCGAGTTGCACCATGCGGTTGCCGGCCCGCTGCATCAGCGGGAGCAGTTCTTTGTAACGCACCAATAGGTCGGCCCGGCCCTGGTAGAACCAGGAGACCTCGATGTCCCGCTCCAGTATCCCCTCGCAGATGGCCCGTATCATTTCGCCGCTGACATTGAAGCAATCATCGGCGAACCAGACGGCACGCCGGCCGTACCCTTTGACGACCAGTTCCAGTTCCTCGACAACCGCCTCCGGGTCGCGGGGCCGCCAACCGTGCTTCCAGAAAGACCACTCGGCGCAGAAGGTGCAGCGATGGGGGCAGCCCCGGCTGGCCTGCACAGTGGTGAAAGGCCCACCCAACCCCTCGAAGTGGTAGGCTTCCATCGGTAAGAGGTGGTAGGCAGGGAGAGGCAGGGCGCGCACATCCACCGGGGGTGGGTCGGGCGTCTGGATTACGCCGCCATCGTCCCGAAAGGCCAGGCCTGGCACCGTCCCCAAATCGCCACCCTTTGCCAGGCAGTGCACCAATTCCACGAGCGTCGCGTCCCCCTCGCCCCGCACGACAACGTCCACCTCGGGGGCGCTTAGCAGCGTCTCCTCGGCCAGGAAGGTCACGTGCGGCCCGCCTAGGACGGTGACCACGTCCGGACAGGCGGCTTTGGTGATGCGGCAGGTGCGCCGCGCGTGGGGGTAGTAGGGGGTCAGGGTGGTGATGCCCACCACGTCAGGGGCATCTTCGGCGATGGCGGCCCGCAGTCCCGACCACCCGATCCCCTGGGCGTTGGCGTCGAGGATGCGAACGGGGATCCCTCCCCTCTCCAGGCTCGCTGCCAGCGTGGCCAATCCCAGCGGCGGGGCTACGACGTCGCCCATCATTTCCCAGGGCGTCTTAGGGGGCTCAACCAGGAGAACCTTCATCGCCGGTCCAGCATCTTAAGCCTTACCACCTCGTAGACGGGATCAGGTCGGCTGTGGCCTTTGACCTGCACGTAGCCGATGAAGTTGGCTTCGATGTGCTCCTTGACGCTCTCATAGGCCTCGACGCTGATGAGAATCTGGCCTGGTTTAGCCAGGTCGGAGAGCCGGGCGGAAAAATTGACGCAATCACCGATAGCGGTAAAATTCTGCACTACGGCTGAGCCAATGTTGCCCACCACCGCCTCGCCAACGGCGATGCCAATGCCGAAGTGAAGCCGCTCCCGCTCGTCCACCTGGGCGTGGTGCTCGCGCACTGCCTGTTGCATCGCCAACGCCGCGCGCACGGCCCGCAGGGTATGATCCTCCTGCGGCTCCGGGGCATTGAAGATCGCCACCGCGCTGTCGCCCACGAATTTATCCAGCGTGCCCTCCTCTGCCAGGATCGCCTCCGCCGCCAGCGTCAAATATTTGTTCAGCACTTCGATCTGGAACTCCGGCGCCGTCTTCTCGCCAAAGGCCGTAAAGTCCCGAATATCGGCATAGAAACTGGTGATCTCCTGCCGCATCCCTCCCAGGCGGACGCTTTCAGGGTTAGAGAGCAGGCGCTCGACCACGGCCGGAGCCACGTAACGCTCGAAAGTTTCCCGGATACGACGCACGCGAGCCTCCAATCGCCGCCGCTCCGTCAAGTCATCTACGACGATAGCGACGCCGGTGGTCACATCGCGACTATCCTTGAGCGGGGACAGGTTCATGCGCAGCCAGACCGGCCCACGGGTGGGTAGTTCGGGCTGGAATTCACGGGTCATGACGGGCATCTTGCCGTGTTTGACCTGGTTCACCAGGTGTTGCAGTTCGTCGCCCAGGAGAGGAAGGGCCTCCCCGCAGGGACGGCCAACGATTTCATTGGCTCGGACACCCAGGATGGCCTCAGCAGCGCGGTTAAAGAGCGTCACTTTATCTTGAATGTCAGTGGTGATGACGCCGCTGGCAATGCTGCTGAAGACATCGTCCATCAGGTTCTTCATCTCGGTGATGGCGGCCAGGTTGCGGCGCACGCTGGCGAAGAGGCGTGCGTTATCCACCGCCAACGCCGACTGGTCGGCTAACGCGCTGAGGAAGGCCAGATCGTCGGAGTGGTAGGGTTGGCCGGATCGCTTGGGACCCAACGCCAACCAGCCACTCAGCCGATCCCGAGTGCGCAAAGGCACGTAGACCACCGCCCCCAGCACGCCCATCTGCACCCACTCGTCGGCCAACTCGGCTGGCAGTCCCCGCTCGGCCGGCAGGTACAGACACTCCTGATGATCCCGCAGGTGGCGTGCCAGCGCACCGTCGGGCACAAAAGTGACCGGGAACGCAGCGTGTTGTCTCTCCCCGATGGGCTGCCCGACGTAGCAGGCCAGGTCTTCGTCGTAAAGACAGACCCACTGACGAGTGGGGTGAAGGCTCTCTTCGACCTGTTTGCCAACCTCCGCCAGCACAGCGTCCAGGTCCAACGTCTGGGTCAGTTCGCGACTGAACTCTTGAAGGGCGGCCCGGTAATCCACCGTCTCGCGGAAGAAGATGCGGTCCACCAGTCGCTGAGCCCAATCCCGCAGCGGGTTGAAGAGCAAGACCAACGCCAGGACGAAGAGAGACAGGATTATCGGATCGCTGGCCTTGACTGCAAAGAAATGGCTCAGGCCATTGATGAGGGCGAAGTAGGCTGCGACGATGAGGAAAGTCAGAGCACCGTAGGCCAGGCCGCGGCTGAGGATCCGGTCTACATCCAGCAATCGGTAACGCAGGATGGCGTAGGCGATGGAGAGGGGAAAGAGGATGAGCGGCGGGGCGTACAGTGGCGTGAGAAAGGGCACCGGGCGGCCCAGGACATTGAGCAGTAGCCAGGGCACGAGCGGCAGAAATGCCAGCGCCGCGCCGAGAAGGATGATGCGGCTTTGTTGCCGGATCAGCGACGAGGGTGGCCTGATCAACCGATAGGCGAGCATACCCAACAGGAAGAAGATGCCTACGGCGATAAACAGGTAACTGTAGCGCCACCAGTAGATGTATTCCCACGGTCGGCCGACGTCGTAAACGCTGAAGGCGGAGCGGAATGCCAGGACGGTCGCGGGCACGTAGGGAAGCAGGCGCAGGACCGAAATGCGCCGCACGAAGCGGGGTTCCTGAGGGAAGACCAGCGCCAGGTGCATAGCGGCTGCGGCTGCGAAAGGCACCGCCGCGCTCCACAGGATGACCAGCCGATGCGTGGTGCTGATGTCGAAGATGCAGCCTAATATCAGGGCAACTGCGGCACATAGACCGGTGAAAACCTGACCGGCCCGGCCCCAACTCTGCACCCAGTAGACCCAGAGGCCGATACTCAGGTAGGCCAGCCCGACCAAATAGGGGATGATGAAAATCAGAAACAGGTCTCTCAGCGGGAAAGAGGTGAGGGTGACCTGCTCCTCCCGTAGTTCGCCATCAGGACGGGCGAGCAGGACCCACACCGTATCGCCCACGACGTGCTCACTCAGGATGGCCGCCACATCGGTATATCGCTCCACCGGCTGCCCGTCAATGGCCGTCAAGCGGTCGGGCTGCTCAAGTGGCGGGTCGAACTGCAGCCGCGCCCAACCGCTGCCTCGCAACGGGCTAAGCACCAGCGTGGGCTCCAGCAGCATGCCTAGGAACGGCTCACTCGCCCAGCGCCAGGCTAGCACGTGGGCAACGAGGAAGGCGACAATAACGACCGCCAGCACGAAGAATATGATCACACGGCCCAGGCGCGTCGCAGAATCGGCTTGCTCCTGTGGCACTCTCATTATGAGGAGCCTCCCTTTTCTATCCTACTCTATCTATGGGTTTGCCTAGCGAACCTGACTGTACCTTGACAAAACGGCCATTCTGGGAAATTCTTAAGTATCACATCACAAGAAAGGAGATTTTCCATGAACGGCTTGACCAATTAT
>QMOC01000198.1 GCA_003648085.1 Chloroflexota bacterium | reverse complement strand
CGTTTGCCTGGGCAGTACTGCAGCCGGCCAAAACGATCACAAAGATCAGGCAGGCGATAGCCAGTTTGGGATTGGAGATTGGAGATTGATCCATGTCACTGCTCCTCGGTGACGATTGTCGCGTCGGCGGGCATCCCCGGCTTGAGCGCGTGATCGGGGTTGGGGATGCGCACGTCCACGGCGAAGACCATGTTCACGCGCTCCTCCTGTGTCTGGACGTTGCGTGGGGTGAACTCCGCTTCGTGGGCGATGGCGACTACGGTGCCGATGAACGTGCGCTCCGGGAAACTATCCACCTGCACCTCCACCCGTTGACCGATGTGTACCAGCCCCAGTTTATCCTCCGGCACGTAGACGGTCAGCGTCACCTCGTCCAGATCGCCCAATGTGAGCAGGGTGGCTCCAGGCGCGGCCAGTTCCCCTTCGTGAATGCTGAGTTCCAGCACCAGCCCGCCGACCGGTGCAGCGATGGTCAGTTTGTCGCGCAGAACCGCCAGCGAGTCCAGCGCGGCCTGGGCCTGTTGCACCTGGGCCTCGGCGGCGGCGATCTCCTCCTCAATAGCCCCCGCCCGCAGCGCGTCCAGTTGGGCCTGGGCCATCTGGACGGCGGACTCGGCGGCCCGGTATTGTGCTTCGGCCGCGTCCACCTGGGCGTTCAGTTCCTGGGGGTTGTTCCGCATCGCGTAGAGATCGTTCAGCGCAGCCCGCGCTCCCTCCAGCGCGGCCTGGGCACTGTTGACGCCCACCCAGGCCTTCCAGTAAGCGTTAGGGATGAGGTGGAAGTCCAATTGTACCCCTGGCAGAGGCGGGCGGAAGGGTTCGGGAATCTTCTCCAATTCCTTTTTCGCCTCCTCCAGGGCCTCCATCCCGTCGTAGTAGGCATCATTGGCGATCTCGGCCGCGTCCTTCAGCGCATTGGCTTGAGCCAGCGCGGCCTCGGCGGCAGCCACCTGGGCCTTCGCCTGGGCGATCTGAGCGTCCAGTTCCTGGGGGTTATCGCGGATGGCGATGGCATCCTGCCAGGCCTGGTAGGCTCCGTCGCGGGCGGCTTCGGCCTGGGCCAGCGCGGCCTCGGCCTGCCGGATCTGCTCCGGGCGGGCACCGGCCTGCACTTGTGCCAGTTGGGCCTTAGCCACGTCCAGGGCCGCCTGGGCTGCCTCGATCCGGGCCTCCAGCAACGTCCCGTCCAGCCGCACCAGCACCTGCCCGGCCTCGACCTCGTCCCCCTCGTCCACGGGCAACTCGATCACGCGGCCCCCTAACTCCGGTGCGATGTCGAGTTCCTCGGCCTCGATGAAGCCGGAGGCCGTCAGGCCGCCCGCTTCAGGTTTGGCCAGTTCCAGTTGCGCCAGCACCTGCTGCCGGACCGCCGGGTTCGTGGCCAGGTAGATACCCACCCCCACCACACTGATGACGACCACGGCGATGATGATGATCGGAACGATCTGCTCTCGCTTCATAACCCCTACTCCTGATCCGTTAATCCTGCTAATCTGCGTTATTCCGCACATTGGCGATGAAAACGTCCTCCAGTGACGGAGCAATGATGTCCATCGCCCGCACCTGCACGCCGACCTCGGCCAGCGCCTGCGCGATGCTGGGCTTGTGCTCCGCGATCCCCTCGGCTACCACGTGGATCAATGCACCGTACAGTGCCACCTCGTCGAAGAGACCCATCTGGCGTAGGACGGTGATGGCTACGTCCGGTTGAGTGCAGTCAATCTCCAGTACCTGCCCCTGCATCTTGTGCAGTTTGATCTCCTCCGGCGAGCCCTGGGCGATGATGCGCCCATTGTGGATGAAGGCCAGGTCCTGGCAATGTTCCGCCTCATCCATGTAATGTGTCGTGACGAAAATGGTCGTCCCATCCTCGGCTAACCGATACAGGAGATCCCAGAAAGCCCGCCGTGAGATGGGGTCCACCCCGGCGGTCGGCTCGTCCAGGAAGAGCATCTCCGGCTCGTGGAGGATAGCCGCGCCCAGGGCCAGCCGTTGCTTCCAGCCGCCGGAGAGATTGCGCGTCAGTTCCCGCTCCCGTCCCTGGAGCCCCGCCATTTCGATCACGAACCGCTTGCGCTCCTGTAGCCGCCCGCCACGCACGCCATAGGTGCGCCCATAGAAATCGAGATTCTCGCTCACCGTCAGGTCCTGGTAGAGGCTGAAACGCTGGGACATATAGCCGATGTGCTTGCGGATCTCCTCTGCCTGATGCACAATGTCATAGCCCAACACGGTGGCCTGGCCCCCTGTGGGCCGCAGCAATCCCAGCAGCATACGGATGGTCGTCGTCTTGCCCGCGCCGTTAGGCCCCAGGAAGCCGAAGATTTCTCCGCGTCGGATGTTGAACGTGACCCCGTTTACGGCGGTGAAGTCGCCGAACTTCTTTATCAGATTGAACACTTCGACAGCGTAGTCGTTCACAGTTGAAGATCCCCAAGTGACGTTTGACGCTTGACGTTTGACGCTTGGTGCTTGACGCAATCCGTCAAACGTCATTCCCTCTCCCCCAATCGCTTTCTGATCAGCGAGATGAACGCATCCTCCATCCGCGGGCGGGTCTGGCGCAACCCCTGGACGGCGATCCCCGCCCCGGCCAATGCTTCCTGGATGGCCGGAGCGCGCCGCGCGGCGTCGTCTACGAACACGTGCAGTAAATCGCCATAGGTCTGCACCTCCAGGACGCCGGGGAGTTCCCCGATGACGCGACTCGCCTCCCGCAGCCGCTCGGGTCGCAGTTCCAGCAACTCGCCCTCCACCAGCCCCTTGATGCGCTCCGGCACGTCGCAGACGATGACACTCCCCTCAAACATCAGCGCCACCCGCGAGCACCGCTCCGCCTCGTCCATGTACGGCGTACTGACGAAGAGTGTCACCCCCTGCACATGCAGTTCGGTCAGGATGTCCCAGAACTCCCGCCGCGAGACCGGGTCCACTCCGGTGGTCGGCTCGTCTAGGAAGATGATCTCTGGGCGATGGATAAGCGTACAAGCCAGGGCCAGTTTCTTCTGCATCCCACCCGAAAGGTGGGCCGCCCTCCGCTTCTGAAACTCGGTCAGGCGGGCGAAGTCCAGCAGCCGGGCGATACGCTCCTCCCGTTCCTGCCGCTCCACCTGGAAGACGTCGGCGAAGAAGGTCAGATTCTCCAGCACGGTCAGGTCGCCGTAGAGCGAGAACTGCTGCGGCATGTAGCCGATGCGCTTCTTGATCTCCTCCGGCTCCCTCACCGTGTCGAACCCGGCGACGCGGGCGCTCCCCTCGCTGGGATCCATAATCGCGCACAGCATGCGGATGGTCGTCGTCTTACCGGCTCCGTCTGGCCCCAGCAGGCCGAAGATCTCTCCGCGCCGGATACTTAGGTTGAGCCCGTCCACGGCGGTGACGTGCTTGAAACGCTTGGTCAAGTTGTGTGTCTCAATGACATCATTGCCCATGTCCGTTGCTGTCCTGTAATCTGCGTTCTACTCCAGCCGCTTGCGGAAGCGCGTCGCCGCAAAGACCATAATCACTGCGCCGAAGATGACCAGCGCCACCACCTGCGTCGCCAGCACCTCCAGCCCCACCCCCTTGAGGATGATGCCCCGGATGATGACCAGCATATAGCGCAGCGGCACCAGGTAACTCAGCGCCTGCAAGAAGCCGGGCATCGCCTCGATGGGGAAGAAGAAGCCGGCCAGAAAGATCGAGGGCAAAAGCATCAACCACACCACCAACATCGCCTCCTGCTGTGTATTGGCCACGCTGGAGACAAAGATACCGATGCCCAGCGAGGTCATCAGGAAAAGCGCGGCCAGGAGCAGCAACAGGGAAAGGCTGCCGTGGATGGGCACCCCGAACCAGAAGACGCCGATGGCCAGCACCTCCAGCACATCGAAAAAGGCAACGAACACGTAGGGGATCACCTTGCCCACGATCAGTTCAATGGGGCGGATGGGAGTGACCATCAGTTGCTCGATCGTGCCCTGCTCCCGTTCGCGCACGATGGCCAGCGCGGTCAGCATAATGGTGAGCGTGAAGAGCACCATCGCGATCAGACCCGGTATCATGAAATTGGCACTTTTCATCGCCGGGTTGTACCACACGCGGGGGTGAACCTCCACGCCCGGCATATCTTCCGCTTTGACCCCCAGTCGCCGCTCGATGAAGCGTATCCCCTGTGCCTGCCCCACCTGCTGGGAGGCAGCGTAGACGGTGTTGGCCACGTTGGGGTCGGAGCCGTCAATGACGAAGGCCACATCTGCCGTCCGTCCGGCAGCCACGTCCTCCCCGTATCCGGTCGGGATGAGCAGCCCGGCCCGCACCTCTCCGTCGTCCACCATGCGGGCCAGGGTTTCCTCATTCTCCACGTAGCCGACGATGTCGAAGTAATTCGAGGCGCGGTAGGCCTCGATCAGTTCACGGCTCTGGGGGGTGCGGTCGGCATCCAGCACCGCCGTGCGCAGGTGCTCGATGTCGGTGGTGGCGGCGTAGCCCATCAGAAAGAGTTGCATCACCGGCAGGAAGAACATCACCGCCAGCGTGCGCCGGTCGCGCACGATGTGTAGCAACTCCTTGCGGGCGATGGTGAGGGTGCGAGCGATCATCCCGCCACCTCCTCCGGGCGTGGGCACAGACCGTCGAAGATGAGCGTCGCCAGCACCTCCGGCACATCGTCCCACCCCGACAGAACCGCTTCGTCGCCCAGAATGCGCATGACGAACAGGCCCACGAATATGCTCTGTAAGGCGCGCACTGTCAGGGGCACATTGACCGGCCGTATATCCCCCAACTCGACCCGCGTCCGCACGTACTGCTCCAGCATCTCAGCGATGCGCAGCACGTACTGCCGGTAGAAACTCTCGCGCAACTCTGGGCTGGTCAACACCTCCGGCAGGATGGCCTGGAGCATCTCCTGACCCTGGCGGATGCGGTTCACACGGTGGCGGAAGGCGGCGATAAAGAACTCGCGGGGCTCGCTTTGCAGCGCCCCCGCCAGTTCCTCGCCCAGAGCGTCCAACTCGGCCAGTCGAGTCATAATACCGACCACCAGGTCAGCCTTGCTGGCGAAGTAGTTATAGATGGTGCCCTCAGACACGCCGGCTGCTCTGGCGATCTCCTTGGTAGTAGCGCGATGAAAGCCCTTCTCGGCGAACACTTTGGCAGTGGCGTCGAGAATCTGATTGCGTCGCGCTTCAATCAGTTGCTCTCGGATATGATCTTGGGCAGCAGACATTCGGCCCTCCTTACAGGTTGAGGCTAGTCGTCTGTATGAGCAATCACTCAATCTAGTGAGCGCTCACTCAATGTCATTATACACCCATAGGAGAGCCTTGTCAAGGGGGGCAATCATTCATACAGGCGACAAATACATCCTCCAAAGAGGGCTCGATGACCGCTGTCTCTCCGGGCTCGACCCCGGCCCGGTGCAGTTCAGCGGCGATGGCTTCCTTGTAATGCTCCACCCCGGGAGCAACGACGTGTACCAACGCGCCGTACATCGCCACCTCTTCGAGCGGCAGTCTGCCAGAATCGCGGGCAGCCCGCAAGACCTTGACCGCTTTGGCCGTGTCCGAAGGAGCGATTTCCAGCACTTGCCCACGCATCACGTCGCGCTTGATCTCCTCCGGCGAGCCGCAGGCGATGATTTTCCCCCGCTGGATGAAGGCCAGCCGGTGGCAATGCTCGGCTTCGTCCATGTAGTGGGTGGTGACGAACACCGTGACCCCCTCCGCAACCAGCCTGTACAGCAGGTTCCAGAAGGCCCGCCGGGAGACGGGGT
>QMOC01000197.1 GCA_003648085.1 Chloroflexota bacterium | reverse complement strand
TGTACACGTGAGGTGACGATGCGCGCGGTCATTTTTGCCAACGGGGAATTCCCCAATCCACAAAACGCACGGGACCTCCTGCGTCCCGATGATCTCATCATCGCCGCCGACGGAGGCACCCATCACACCCTGGTAGCCGGTGTGGTCCCTCACGTCGTCATCGGCGACCTCGATTCGCTGTCACCCGACGAGCAGGCCCGCGTGGAGGCGGCCGGCGCGCAGGTCATCCGCTTCTCGCCTCGCAAAGACGAGACCGACCTGGAACTGGCGCTCCTTCACGCCGTGCGCGAGGGCGCGACCGAGATCGTCATCCTGGCGGCCCTGGGGGGGCGGTTGGATCAGACCATCGCCAACCTGCTGCTGCTGGCGCTGCCAGAGTTGAGCGGCCTCGACATGCGCATCGTCGAGGGGCAGCAGACTGCCTTCCTCATTCACGATGAGGCGCTCATCGAGGGCCGGCCCGGCGACACCGTATCCCTCATCCCGCTGGGAGGAGACGCGGTGGGGGTGACAACCGAAGGGCTGGAGTGGCCGCTTCACGAAGACACCTTACGTTTCGGGCCAGCGCGGGGGGTGAGCAACGTGCTGACGGCGGAGCGGGCCCGCGTGCGCGTGCGGCGCGGGTCGCTCTTATGTGTAGTCACGCACGCAAGCACGCAAATGGGAGGTGAGAGATGAAACCTGTAACCGTGTTCGCTCTGATTGGATTGCTGGCGCTGGCGGCCTGCGGGCCTGTTCCGGCCTCCCCAACCGAAGCCCCGACAGCGACCACGCCGCCTGAGACCCGCACGCTGCGGGTGATGACCCACGACAGTTTCGACATCAGCGAGGAGGTCCTTGCCGCGTTCGAGGCGCAGCACAATGCCACGGTCGAGATCCTCCAGGCTGGTGACGCGGGCGTCGTCCTCAACCAGGCCATCCTCAGCCGCGATAATCCCCTGGCCGACGTCCTCTATGGCGTGGACAACACCCTCCTCAGCCGGGCGCTAGAGGCCGACATCTTCGACCCCTACACCTCACCGCTCTTGGCCGAGATTCCCGACCACCTGGAACTCGACCCCCAGCACCGCGCGCTACCGGTGGACTACGGCGACGTCTGCCTCAACTATGACAAAGCCTGGTTTGCCGAGCAGGACCTGACCCCGCCCGCGAATCTGGAGGACCTGGTGAAGCCCGAGTATCGAGGGCTGACGGTGGTGGAGAACCCCGCCACGTCGTCGCCGGGGCTGGCCTTCATGCTGGCGACGATCGGCCACTTCGGCGAGACGGGCGCCTACACGTGGCTCGATTATTGGGCCGACCTGCGGGACAACGGCGTGCTGGTGACCGAGGGATGGGAGGACGCCTACTGGGGGCAGTTCACCTACGGCTCCGGTGGGGAGGGTGACCGGCCCATCGTCGTCAGTTACGCCTCAAGCCCCCCCGTGGAGGTGTACTTCGCCGAGGAGCCCTTTGAGGAGGCCCCTACGGCGGCGGTCGTCGGCGACTCCAGTTGCTTCCGGCAGATCGAATTCGTCGGCATCCTCAAGGGCGCGCAGAACCGCGACCTGGCGGAGGCCTGGGTGGACTTCATGCTCGGCACGACCTTCCAGGAGGACATCCCGCTGCACATGTTCATGTTCCCCGCCAACCAGAACGCGGCCCTGCCGGAGGTCTTCGCCAAATTCGCCGTCATCCCCGAACACCCGGCCGAGGTGAGTTACGACGCCATCGAGGCCAACCGTGAGGCGTGGGTCGAGGCGTGGACTGAGGTCGTGTTGCGTTGAGATGGCATAAGATGGCAGGAAGCAAGATGCAGGATGCCGGACAACGTTTGCTTCTTGCATCTTGCATCCTACCTCTTGCTTTCCTGCTCCTCTTCTACTTCTACCCCCTCTTCTCCATCCTGACCCTCTCCTTTGCCCCTGAAGGTCACTTTAGCCTGGCACCGCTGGAGAAACTGTTCAGCACACCCTATTACGTGCACGTCCTCTGGTTCACCACCTGGCAGGCGACGCTCTCGACGCTGCTGACGGTGGGGCTGGCGCTGCCTGGGGCCTACGTCTTTGCCCGCTACGACTTCCCCGGTAAGTCGCTCGTTCAGGCGTTGACGACCGTCCCGTTCGTGCTGCCTACCATCGTCGTGGCGCTGGCCTTCACCGCGCTGCTGGGACCTCACGGCCTGATCAACCTGGCCTTGATGGGGCTCCTGGGCCTGGACCGACCACCGCTGAACCTCCAGCATACGCTGGCGATCATCCTCCTGGCACACATATTCTATAACTACACGCTGGTGCTGCGCATCGTGGGCACCTACTGGGCCAATCTCGACCCCCGACTGGAGGAGGCCGCCCGCATGCTGGGGGCCAATCGCTGGCGGGCCTTCCGCGAGGTGACGCTGCCCTTGCTGACCCCTGCTATCGGCGCGGCGGCGCTTTTGGTCTTCGTCTTCTGTTTCACCAGTTTCGGCGTCATCCTCGTGCTCGGTGGGCCGCGCTTCGCCACGCTGGAGGTGGAGATCTATCATCAGACGATCCACTACCTCAACCTGCCACTGGCGGCGGCGCTCTCCGTCGTCCAGATCCTCTTCACCTTCGCGCTGATGGCGGCCTACACGCGACTCCAGGCACGCACGACGCTGCCGCTGGAGTTGCGACCGCGCCAGGTGACGCAGCGGTGGCCGCGCTATTGGCGCGAATGGCTGGTCGTCGGGGCCAACGTGGTGCTGATGCTGGTGCTGCTGGTGACGCCGCTGGCCGCGCTGGTCGAGCGCTCCCTGACGCTTTCTACCACGGGGGGCGTATCGCTGGCCTTCTACCGCCAGTTGTTCTATAATCCGCGCGGTTCGGCCTTCTACGTGCCGCCGGTGGCGGCGGTGCGCAACTCGGTGGGATTCGCACTGGCGACGATGGGGCTCTCGGTGGTGCTAGGGCTGATGGCAGCGGCAGTGCTGGACAGTCAAAACCCCGCTCGTAGCCCCCGGGGACGGGGGCGGTGGCTGCGGCGTCTACTCGACCCGATCTTCATGCTGCCGCTGGGCACATCAGCGGTCACGCTGGGGTTGGGGTTCATCGTCGCGCTGGACGAGCCGCCGCTCAACCTGCGCACGACGCCACTGTTGGTCGTCCTGGCTCACACGCTCGTCGCGCTGCCCTTCGTCGTGCGCAGCGTGCTGCCGGCGCTGCGCTCCATCCATCCACGCCTGCGTGAGGCAGCGGCGCTCCTGGGGGCCTCGCCCTGGCGCGTGTGGCGCGAGGTGGACCTGCCCATCGTGGCGCGGGCGGTGCTGGTGGGAGCCGTGTTTGCCTTCACCATCTCGATGGGCGAGTTCGGGGCCACGAGCCTAATCGCTCGGCCGGAGCGCCCCACCATGCCCATCGCCATCTACCGCTTCCTGGGTCGCCCCGGCACGGTCAACTACGGCCAGGCGCTGGCGATGTCCACCCTGCTGATGCTCGTCTGCACGCTGGGCTTTCTGGCGATCGAGCGCTTTCGGGCAGGCGAAGTAGGAGAGTTTTAGCCACTGCTGTGGCCGGTCTCCCGCCGAGTCACTTCTAGATCAGAATGTTGCATAATTGGATGCCCGAACTTGTTCGGGGTGCCCCGACCGCCTGAGGGAGTGTCTGCACAGGCCATTCCGCAACAAGTTGCGGCTTCCGGGACTTCTCAAGCGAGTGGAAAAACCTCTTTGAGGTGTTTACGCAACACACTGATGATTGCAACGTAAAGCGGGCTGTGATAGAATATCGTTTGGCATTTTCGATCGTCACTCTATCGAGCCAAAGCAAACTATAAGTGCACTGATTGGAGGAGAAGATGAGGGAAACCACCAAACCATCTGCGCACACCGCCGAGATAACTGAATTGTTTGCGGGGAAGGTATTTAGAGTTCCAGACTACCAAAGGGCTTACTCGTGGGAGAGGGAGCACTGGGAAGATTTCTGGAACGATATTAAGGAAGGACTGACGACACAAACACGTCATTACTGGGGTACGATTACGCTCCGGAAGACCAGTGACCATCTATATGATGAGAGCAGTGCAAGGACTTTTACTAGATACGATGTAGTAGACGGGCAGCAAAGATTGACGACTATATACCTGTTCCTTCTCGCTTTGGCCAGGGCGGGGAAACAGGCCCTAATAAGTAGCTATATCAAGTGCGGGGACATCTACAGGATAGAATTAGGCAATCTTAACAAGGGCTTCCTGGAAGCGCTTGTAGACGGTAAAGGGCCACCTGCCAATTTCAAGACTAATAGACGGCTGAAACAGGCACTTGAGTACCTTGAGAATCAAGTGCGGGCTTATCTAGATGGTGGGGGAGACATAGATGCTTTAACGAAGTATGTACAGGCCAGTACAATTGCTTTGGAATTCCAGGTGGCAGATGAGAACCTGGCGATAAAGGCATTCCAGAGCCTTAATGATAGGGGTAAGGATCTAACCTTGCTCGATAAAGCCAAGAGTTTCCTGATGTTTTACTCTTCACGATACCTGGGGAGTGAGCTGAGCAGTAACATCAACGAGATCTTTGGAGACGTTTTCAAGAACTATGACTTCATTGAAGAGACAGGAGAGAGAGCGGGAATAGAGTATATCAGAAATCCCAGATACAGGTTCTCGGAAGATGAGCTCCTGAGATTCTTCTATCACTACTTCGCGCAATATGCGGTGGAGACGTATCCGTTGGTTGATATGGGGTACGATTATACCATCTCCACGGAAAACGTATTCAGGGAGTTCTTGAAAAAATCTTGCACTTCGCTCAAGAGTGAAGCAGATCAATTGTCCGCGTTTATGTACGATTTTCTCGAGAGTTTTCGCAGGTTTGTAGAGAGTTTTAGCCAGTTAACGAAGAAAGCAAAAGAGAACACACCTTACAGAAAGCTGCTGACTTTCTTAGGTTTGAGCGCTACAGTTTACCCCTTGCTCATATCCTTGGAGTCCGAAGGCCTCATTGATAATCAGTTGCTGGAGATGATTGAAACTCTTGATTTGAGAGTGTACAAGGTGCGTGGGACAGATCCGCGCGCTGATCTGTACAGGAATACGATCTCTCGAATCAAGACAAACCCAGATCCCATTGAAATCCAGAGAAGCATCAAGAGATTCGTCGAGCAGTTCATGGGGGATACCGAGTTTCAAATGTATCTTTCCAGAAGTGTCTACAGAAATCCAGCAGTGAAGTATATTCTGTGGGAGTTTGAAAAACATCAAGACCCCTCTTTTGACGAATGGAACTTTGCCCTTTATGATGATGTGCAGATAGAGCATATATTTCCTGAAGAGCGAACCTTCAATTTTCCAGCTTATGGTTTTCAAGATGAGCGCGAGTACTTAGACAACATTCACAGGCTAGGGAATCTAACACTGCTTGAAGAATCTGTAAACAAGCGGGTGGGAAATAGTCCCCCGCCAGACAAGGCCCCTCACTATCAGAGGAGCCGTGTACCCGGTACAAAGAAACTGGGATTCGACATCAGTAATGTTGGCTTCAATAGAGACGACGTTGAGGAAAGAGGGGAGCAGATTATAGATTTCTGTTTGCAGAGGTGGAAACTATAGAGTGTGGTTTCACTACCGTACACTTTGGAGAAACTACAAACCACTGCCTCATCGGAGGCCACTCTCGGCGATTATGAACGCATCATCCTGACTGTCTTAAAGGATGCGGATGCCCAGGTCTGCGTCTACTGGCATCACGATACTCCTTACGTGACAATCGTTGCGGTCATTCAAGGTCATCATTGGCTTGTGATGTTTGCCTTGGATGG